>JAECRX010000185.1 GCA_016292335.1 Candidatus Sifarchaeum subterraneum
ATAAAAACTGATGAAATTATTCATAAAAATTCGGAAGCCATAGATTCATTAAGCAAAGATACTGGTTCTGAAGCTCAATCCCTGATAAATGAGGCATCTACGTTTTTTTCAAATCATCTTCGATCTTTGGAAGATAAAACAAAATCATTGATAGAAAACACATCTAATATCATCGAAACAAATGTAGATGAAATAGAAAGAGCATGTGAAGAAAGCAAAGACAATATACAAAATAATTTTACTGCGGCTGTTCAAGAAAGCCAAAAAACCACAAGCAAACTAATTGAAAGCATCGAACAGAAGACAAACAAATTTTTCGACAAAAGTGAAAAGGTCAAGTCCGATTTAAAGAAGAATGTAAAAGAGATTCTTGATTCTCAAGTCTTTGGGCTGTCTTCAGAGATATCTACCATAAGACAGGAGTTTTTAACCGAAATTTCAACAAATACAGAATCATTGGAAAATGAGACAAATACACTGATCAAAAATATTTCTGAAATAATTTCAGATAAAAATGCGCTGATAGAACAAAACACTAATGCCCTTCAAAAGGAGCAGACTGAAAAGTTGAGTATGATATTTGAAAAATTCAAAAAAGACACAACAAAATTGAATAATGACACAAATGTTAAATTGGATTTATTTTCCTCAAAATTTGAAGAAAACAGTGACACAACGCTAACAGAGATAAAAAGTATCATTGATGGTCAAGTACAGTTATTCAAAAGAGATACGGATGCATTAAAAACCGAATTATCAAATCTGAAAAACGTTCATGTAGCTAACTTAGAAAAAGACGTCAAAGAATTTGAAAACAGAACAGAAACCTTGTGCACGGAACATATTAATGAATTTAAGAATAACGTAGACTCAATTAGTACCTATGAAGTGGAAACCATTAGCAACTTGATAAACAAGTATGAAACAAATATAAATGAATTCAAGAATGGAATTTCAACTTGTTTATCAGATCACACTAAAGAATGCGACGTCTTAGTAAACAACATTGTAAATTCATCCACTAAAACGATTGGTGAAAAAATCTTTATCCTTGATGAAGAATTCTCCAAGGTGAATTTTGATTTAGCAAAAGAATTTAGTACGCACATAGAGAATTTCAACGAAAATGTTAAAATAATCGAGGAAAAAATTAACGAGATCATAAAAGAAACTTTACCGAGTGTAAAAGATGGCCTGAATCAATTATTTGAAAACACATCTAATACTTTCAATGAAGCAACCACGCGTGCTAAAAATACAGAGCAGCTTTTAAACCAAGTTTGGGCGGAGATAGAAGAAGTAAAGCCTCTAGAAATTGAACAAACTTGGGAAGTAATAGGAAGAGAAGCAATCACCGAATTTTCTCGCTCTATGCTCCAACGGACTAAATCAACGATCACTCTTGTCTTTCCATCAATGGATGATGTCCCAGTAGATGCTATTGAAAAAATTAAATCGACTATTCGAGTTCAATTAGTAGCTTCTATTGACACTAAACGCGAAACCGATGTAGAAAAACTCAGAAAGTTAGTCAAATTAAGAAATATCAGAGTTAGACACCGCCCGCATCAAGATTACTATGGCTTTGCCCGAGATGAAGAGGAAATACTAATAGGACCCGTGGCGGAAATGCCTGAATTAATGGGTATTGCCTCCGAACTCCCTGGCTACGTTAACTTGTTCACGGAAATTTTTGCCCCAATGATTCTGGCTCAGTCAAGAGCAATAACAAAAAGAGATATCCGCTGATTTCAAGAACATCAGAAATTCCTTATTTGATATCTATTTTTTAGAAAAGACGTGTGTTCACTCAAATATCATACCTTTTACAAGAATGTATAAGAATGAAGCGGGAAAGCTCCTACTTTGAAGAAGAGAGGAATTGCGTCTTTCAGAGCGGGGGTTTTAAGGTTGTATTCAAAATGTTTACAGGTGAACATGCGAACGTGAGGTAAAGGAAGGAAGCCAATTTATCAGTTCAAAAGCCAAACAATACAGAAAATACGATATCATCTTATTTCTGCCCTTGACGATGAAAATGGCCATCATATCGAATACCAACATGAAACAACAAAGAGACGCACAAAAATACGCTTGAAAGTTTTTCCCCTACCTCTTAAGAGTTGCAATTGGTTCTTTCTGCGAACAGAAGGTGCTTTCGGTGTGATTTCTCTAACTTTGCCAAGTATTGTTTGGGGCGAGGAGAGTCAAGCTTTTTTCCGTTTTCTCCGCTTCTTTCTTATCTTTGATTTGGCTTCTTCTTCAAATACTTCTGGGGCTTCTCCTTCAAATACTTCTGGGGCTTCTTCTTCAACTACTTCTGGGGCTTCTCCTTCAACTACTTCTGGGGCTTCTTCTTCAATTCCTTCTAAAGGAATCTCTGCCTTCTCCATAGGCTCCATTTTCAATTTTTTTCGGATTCCATCAACCTTTTCTTTATTTTTAAGACCTTCATATCTACTCAAAGCATTTAAATAAAATTTATCAGCAAAAAAAGGGTCTTTTTCTTCGAATTTTGTTGCTATTCTTTCATAGCCTTCTGCGATACTTTTTGTATCATTTATTTTCTCAGAATATTCCAACGATCGAGCATAAAAAGCCCCTGAAATGGCAAACAAGTTTTTATCAAAATATAAGCTCCCAAGCCCATCAAGAGTTTTAGTAAGTTTTTCAATGGGTTCTTTCTTCTCTTTTACTAACTCAAGAGAATTCACGTAGAAGGACTTAGCGGCTGAATACTCTTCTTTATTAAATAACAAGTCGCCAACTTTGTTATGAAAGGTTCCTAATTCTTCTTCATCTAAAATAGCTTTTTTATATAATTCCGCCGCTTTTTTAAATAATTTAGAGGCTACTATGACCTTTTCTTTTTCCAAAAATTTTGAAGCTATTGATTCATATTTTTTCCCAATATCTTTCAAAAGTTCTGGTTCATTTGTAGATCCGGAGATGGTATCTAATTCTCCCAGAATGGAAGATGTGGGCAAAAATCCTTTTTGCGCTTCAAGTCCAATAACATCAAATAAAGCTTCCACTTTTGCAAAAATCTTCTCTTTATTGGCGCTAGGATCTTCATTAGATTTTTCTGTCATTTTTGTCTCTTCCTAGCATTATGTAATGTAAATATGGAAAATTGTTGTATCTTAAATTCTATATCAAACGTATACATTTTTTATTAAAAATCATTAGGAAAGTTTCCTCAGCAAACTTTTTGATTTTTATGAAATCAAACAGAAAGCCTTCTGAAGTCATAGAAGAAGGAGGAAAAAAACAATTTCATGATAATTTAAAGAGAATAATGGCGAATTTTTCGAATGAAAGTGATGGAATCTAAAGAAAAGGAATTCTAACATCGCAAATGAGATCATTTAATATAACATAAAGAGGAACAAGTTCACTCTCTTAGAAAATGATTTTAAGTAAACGCTAAAAATAGTCTTTTACAAATAATTTTCTTACTGCAGTCACAAAGATGATTTTTCATTAGAATAAAAAAGATCCAAAAAGAGGAAAAACAGAATCATTTCGAGTATACAAAACAAAAAAAACTCGATTAATGAGGGAAAAATTATGCCAAAAGAGTTAAAAAGTCTAATCAGAACGAAGCTTATCAATTTTGCCACAGAACCTACTCCATTAGAAAAGCGACTGGCATGGATTGGGAGTATTATTATAATTGCTGTAGCAGTGGTCAACATCTATCTTACCAATTTATACACAACAATTGTTCAACAAGTTTTAGTTGGAAGCTACCCATCTGAGTTTCTATCGCAAATTTTGATAACTTTGATTCCACTAATTGCAGGAATTGTTTGCTTTTATTACTACTTTTTTGCATATGAGAAAGAGGTCGATAGAATTTGCTTTGACATTCAAGAAAAAATAAAAGATCCAGAAAAGAATTTCGATGATGTAATAAAAGCAACTACCGTTGTAAGAATGAAAGCAGAAGGGGGAATTCTCAGGAAATTCCTCATTTTCGCGATGTTAGCCTTTGGTATATTGTTCCTTTGGACTATTTTCTTGTATTATATAAAGCAAACCGACTATATACGAGTGTCTTGGCCATTTATGGCTCTGGCGGGTTGTTTTGCCATATATCTTCTCCAAGGCATAGAAACGAAAACTGTAAACGATCTTGGACCTGCACTATATTACTTGGATGATTTTTTGGGGATTCCAATTTCTGCATATAAAACAAAAGAGGAGGAGAAGGAGGAAGAAATAACTCCTACATTAGATTTAATCAATGAAGACTTAAAAGGAATCCCTGACTTGAAGAAAATAAGGGAAAGGATGAATATATTAGCCAACGCAATGGATCACTATTCAGATTACTTACAAGATATTCACTTGGATGTCCAAGGCTTCATCTCTTTGCCAGTTTTTCTTACTACATTACTGTCCCTCGGGTCAATCGATACAAAAAAAGCGGGAAGCATCCTAGCAACAGTACGCAGAAGTTTAATTGGACTTTCTGGTTCTCTGGCAAGTTCCTTTGGTATATTAGCCGATATAGAGATGAAAGGCAAACCCGACGTAGCAAATTCACTGAAAACACTCTCCACAGAGGTATTTGAAAGGGTTGGCAAATTGGGACTACAATTGGTGGAACGTAGACCTTTCTTTGAAAACATAAAACGTTCTATCGCTAGAAGACAAGATAGAATAATTATGGGGACATTATCAGCTTTTGGTGTTCTGGTTTCGAGCATGGGATTGACACCTAGAATAATTGCTTTTATCAGTAACGTATTGGGAATTCCGCTTCCAGTTTAACAGTAATCTAAATCCATCAACTTAAATGCAGATTATTGCACCCACTAGAGATGTCATTAAGCTTTCCCCCCTTTTTTCCTTTTTAATAAATTTACCATAAAAAATATGAGAAATGCACCAAATGTCACTTATGCTAGAGTTCCCTTCTAATATAAGACACTTCATCGCATAAAAGCACAAAGCCCGCGATTCTGCCCAGAGATTGCATCATCAAACCCAGAAAAGAGGGATGAGACAATGTCAAGTTAAAAACCAACTCTCAAAAGATAGATTAGAGGGTGGGATTTTGTCTCAAATTAAGCCAAATGAAATTGAAAACAGCGAAAAAACTAAAAACAAGATTGAGAATCTCAAAAATGAGTTGTATCGTCTAAATGATGATAAAAAAGCAATTATCGAAGAAATTTCTAGACTTGAAAAAGAATATAACAAATTCAAAGAAACTAGAAGTTTTTTAAACGAAGAATTTCGCATAATCATAGAAAAAGCAAAAGAACAAAGAGAAAAGCGGGATATGATCAATGACAAAGTTTCATATAATAAAAAGCTGAGAGAAGAAAAGAAAAAAGAACTTACAAACCTTAAAATAAAGATAGATTCTTTGAAAAAGGAAATAGGAGATCAAGGAAATAGATTCAAAAAATCTGACGCTGAATTAATTGAAAAAAGGATTGAAGAAATTGAATGGAAGATTCAAACAAGTCCTATGCTAGAACTTGATGAGGAGAAGAAACTAATCGACACTATATCCGAGATGGCGGAAGAATTAGAAATATATAAAGAAGTTATGAAAAAAAATGACAATCTCATGGAACTGTTGAGTAAACTTAACAAAGTAAAAGACGAAATATCGTTTTATCATTCAAACGTAGAGGAATTCGCGAAATTATCTGAACAACATCATAATAGGATGAAAGAATTATATGAAGAGGCAAGTAAGATAAAAGAGAAGGCTGATGAAGCTCATCAATCTCTTTTAAAAAAAAGGGAAGAGTTAAGGACAAAAAGAGAAAAACTGAAGGAGCTAAATGCAAAAATTAGAGAAATAGACAAGAACTTAAAAGATGCGTTAATACAAGATAAGGTCAAAAAAAATTAGAGCAGATCGCCAAAAAAGAAAAGTTAGTTGAAGAAAAAACAAAAGATATTTTAGCGCGATATATGGCTGGAGAGAAGCTAAATTTAGAGGAAATAATGATTCTTCATGAAAAGGGGCTCATAAAATTCGAGAAATGATATTGCACAAAAATGGAGAACCGCCGTCTAAAGGCAGAGGTTTCGGTTGTGATGTTTGTTGTGACTTCCGCTCTTGACCCTTGTATCATACAAAATCGTTAGGGATGGCATGTCTATTTACGTGGACTTAGGTGGGTTCAATATGAAGGGAAATGTCTCGCCATCCCCCATTAAACCCCCTCGCGAATTTCGAAATTCATCCGCCAGCTAAAGCTGGAAGATGAATTCCGCAAGTATAAATAATTCAGTAATTCAGGTCATCTAGTTCTGAGAGATCCTATAGCCTCTAACTCCTCATTTACTTTTTCAACTGCAAGATAAACATCTTCTTTCTCTTTGGCTCCAGCCACTACAAGTTTTCCAGAGCCAAAAAGTAATAGTACAACTTTAGGATCACGCATTCTATAAATAACACCGGGAAATTGTTCTGGCTCATAAATTACATTGTCTAGGGCGAAACTTGCAACTTCTAAGTTTATTTCTACTCCTAGACTTGCTGAGGCAACCATATTTTGGATTGTTATCTGAGGTTCTTGGGTAATTCCTACTCCAATTTCATTTAACATATCTACCATTGTATTAACTGCCTCATAAACATCCTCTTCACTTTTTCCACCTGTACAAACCATCTTCCCCGTACTGAAAATCAAGAATGCAGCTTTTGGTTCTTTGAGTCTAACTATGACTCCCGGAAACTGTTCTGGAGTATACTCAGCCTTTTCGAGCTGTTTCGATACTAAGATTAAATCAATTTTCGTCCCAAGGTCAACGGATGCGACGACGTTTTGAATCGTAATTGAAGGTTCAGCAGATTCCAAATGATTTCCCCCTAAAAATCTCTTTTGCTAAAAGAAAGAATTGAGAAGAAGTACATTCAAAAATTCTTTATAGACTATTTAACCCAAATATTATAGTCCATTATAAACTATTTAAGTTACCGCTTATAAACTTTTTAAATACCCTTATAAAAAGTATGTTGGGATAATATCTTTCATACGTAGAAATCCCTGAAAAGGAGCCTTTTGCCGTCGTATCAAAGAAGAATCTTCTTTCTCGTTCATAACAAGGGTATATAAGCTAAAGCTACATAGTACAAATAAACGTAATAAAGACGCGGTTCATCTCCCCCCATAGAAAGGAGAGTATTCCCGCTCGAATCCTATATTTCGGCCAAAGTGTTGAATTCCCTGTTTTTGGCTATAAAAGTGCGTAATTACCCAGTAAAACTTCGAAAACAAACTAATCGAGGACTTAAATTACGTAGCTCTTTTCGCCTACTCTGGGCCTCTTTTTTCTTCCAACAATCCTGTAATTTCAATATCTTCTCCTATTAGACCAGATAGGCTTTTCTCTATTTTCTTTTTTAAATCATCTATTTTATCTCTCACCACACGAATTTCTTTCGAAATTTCTTTACCCTCATTGTTTAATTCCTTTATTTTTTTATCCAAGTTCTTAATTTCTCTTGTAATGGATTTTTGTTGAGTTTTTAATCCTTCTTCTTTAATTTGATTTGATGCCTCAATCCTTTTTTCTAAAAGTTGGTCGTATTCTGTCCTAAGAGATGAAATTTTATCCTTCTTTAAAATGGCGTCCGATGCATTTACTAATTTTTTTTCCATTCTTTTTTTCAATTTCAAGTGTCCAGCTTCAACAAGTTCTTTAACTGCATTCAATATTCGTTTCAAGGAAGGATAATCTTTTCTTTCTTTAGTAAAGCCTTCAAAAGGCTCATCAATATACATTTTCAAAAATTCTATTTCTTCTTTGCCTAATGAGTACTCACCATCATGAACCAATTTTTGGAATTTAATTAGTGGCTTTTCCAAGGGACGAAGAAGTCTAATATAATTAGATTTTATCGAATCAATCTCTTTATCTATTTCATCTATTTGTATTATTAGATCTTCACTTTTTAGATCGCTCAATTCCTCTACATGTGATGCTTTTTCTGATTTTAATTCTTTGAGAATTTGAAGAATCTTTTCTTTTCTTTCCTCTAATTCATCATTTTTTCTAACCATTGATTCAATTTCATTAATGTCTCCCTGAATTTCATCAATATCTCTTAATTCTTTTTTCTCTTTTAGAAATGATTCTAATTCCTTCCTTGTTTTATTAAGATCTTTCAAATAATAGTCAATAGTTACAATTTCTGCCTTGTATAACCGTCTCGATTTCGAGATCCGAGGGATGTACTTTCTTCCGGAAGATAGCATTGTTTTAATGAGATCTTCGAGATTATTATCCAATTCAATAAGGGAGGTAAAGGAGATATCGCTTGGAATGGTTAACTCATGGACCTTTTCCAAATATATTTCAGATAATCGCTCAGCTGATTTTAAACTTGTGTCGAGAACTTTCTCATCTGGTTTTTCATGTTTTTTGACATCATCCAACAATTTTTCTGAAATTTCCTGAATTCCTTCAAGCGTTTTATCCACTTTTTTTAACAATTTTTCACTTTCTTTTTCAATTGGTTTCATTAAATTTTCGGTAACTTCTTGAATCAAATTATTTATTTTGTTGAATTCAACTTCTTGCATTCTTACTCCCAACATAAAGAGTTAATTCATTTATTTCATGTTAAAATGGAGAAAATATACTAACAGTTCGGAAAACCTTTATAAAAGTTTAGAACAACCGTAATTGCTTTTACCCGAGATAAAGGTCGTTGCTGAGCTGTAAATTCCGTCTAGCGTGTTAATCAAAATAGGATAAATCCCTAGTCGTAATAATTCTATAAGAATCATTATCACTATCCTTTAAATCAGTTGCTTCAAGCAAATAGTCAACGATCTCACTAACTATTAATTTTTCTGTGGTAGAGAGGATTTGAATTGCCTTTTGTAAATAACTTAGAGATTTAAAGTAATCTGCTTATTCGAAGAAAATATCTTTATGCCAGTATAGATGTGGATAAACATCAACTTGACCATACAAAACTTAGTAATTACAATTCTCATTTACGAGAGACCCGTTGGGCTGTAGAAAAAATTTTTCACGGATATAAATGAGGTTATCATGGGCTATTTTTGATAAAACCCTTTTTAAGACATATCTACTTTTGAAAACTATTTTTTGATGAAATAAGGAGAATTTTTCTACAAAGCTTAAATATTCAAAATGCTTCAGTTTAATTAAAAACCCTAGGTGGTAAATACAATAATAAATGAAGAAATTGTTTGCCCAGTTTGTCAAATGGATGAAGAAAGGCACATACGGCTAAATAAATATCGTTTAGTCGTAAAAAAGCTTCCAATATTAAAAGTAAGCTTTTCAGGCAAACAAAAAATTGATTTTGTTTATACAACAGTACATATCTCTTGTTGGGAAGAGTTTATTAAACCACTGGTTGAAGAAAGCGCTTTGGATCTAACGTTAATTAATAGAGTTCCTCGCTAGACTTCTTTCACTATTTTTTTCATCAAACTATGATCATTTCTAGTGAAAATTTTAAGTATGATTATGTTTTGAGTGGAAAAGTGTATCTATAAATCAGAGCTTAATCTTTATGCTTTTCTTTTTCTAACGTCCATAATATAACAAGAGCTTCTCCTAAAGGAATTTCTAATCTTTGGGCCAATTCATTGGCAGTGATCTTTGGTTCTGATGGTAAAACATGATCTCTTATATATGCCAGATGATTTTTATACAATATCATTTTTTGAACTGTTTCTACAAGAATCGGCCAAATAGGGTTGGCCTCAAATTCTTCATAGTTTATTTTTTGACCTCTTTTCTTTTTCAAATCCTTGGAAAAAAAATGCTGAAGTCTTGACTCATCCAATCTTTGATACACCACTTTTTGGATGAAAAATTTTGGAGTTCTTTGAATTAAATTTCAACTAACTATCTTTTGTAAAATTTTCTGATGAAAGAATTTCTGGTTTACTGTGTGATCCTTCCTTTATAAAGAGATTCCTTTCTGTTAACTGCGTTCTTAGAATAAATCTAATAAAAAGTGAGAATGATAAGATTTATTTGGAAAAAAAATAAACTTCTGCAAAAATTAACATCATATTTAGTGAGCGTGTGTTCAAAGAATTCGAAAATATCACGCAAATGGGAACTATCCACTAGCAAATATGTTGCCCTTTTAGCAATGTTCCTATAAGTATGCGGGGGGTGTGATCAAAATTAAAATCCTTTTTGCCCTGCGATTAACAGAATCCGAAAAGAATTTCCTCAAAGAGAAACTTCCGAATGATACAATTTTGGCTACATCTAATGAAGCCGAAATCTTAGAAGAAATAAAAAATTCAGATGTTTTGTTAGGATTCCGATTACCAAGAGAAATAATCGAAAAAGGTCAGAATTTGAAATTAGTTCATGCAATTAGTGCTGGAGTCGATAAAATTGATTTAACTACGTTAAAGAAACTTCAAATTCCACTATGTAATACGAGAGGAGCACAAGCACCTCCTTGTGCGGAATATCTTTTGTTTATGATGTTGCTGTCGGAAAAAAAATTTGGCCATTATCAGCAATTAATTCAGGATCGCGATCAGCTCGATCATTATTTAAAAACACTCAGCAAGTTTACTGATGTTCCTGGAGAGCTTACAGGAAAGACATTAGGAATTATTGGATTTGGTGAACTCGGAAGAGAACTCGCACGAAAGGCAAAAGCATTTGATCTCAAGATTTTAACCATAAAGCGCCATCATACTCCTGAACTCAAAGAAAAATATAATTTAGACTTTCTAGGAACTTTAGAAGATTTAGATAAGGTATTACCCAGTGATTACTTGGTTTTGATTATTCCCGCAACAAAAGAAACAAAGAATTTCATTCGAGAAGAACATTTTCGAAAGATGAAGCCCGAAACTGTTTTCATTAACATTTC
>JAECRX010000186.1 GCA_016292335.1 Candidatus Sifarchaeum subterraneum
CAATAATGGGTTTCTTTGAAACGTATATCCTCTCAAGAAGAACAAGCAAAAAAACAACGCCTACTACCACCAAAAGCCACTGGGGCAATGCGCTTATAAAATCAGTCATGGAATGAACTCCACAGTATTGTTATTGTTGAGTAGCATAACGCCGAACTCACCAGCACGGAGGGCCGCAAGGCCCTTGGTGTCAGGTGAAGTGACAGGTTATATGGCTTTTTCTGATCAATGACATTTATTTCCAGTATTACATACTAGAAAAACTCTTCCCCTGAGGAATAATCTGCCTATTTAATATCTCATATGGGTTCTTGATTTATTATCATACCAATTAACGAATTCATCGTCGAAAAAGCTTGGATGCTTTTTCATAAATTGGAAAATTTCATCCCGAGCTTTCCTGGTTTCATTAATCTGCGAATTATTTTTTATGTGCTTCTTAATTTTCATAATCTGGTGCCTGGTAAAACTAAATTTATTCAATAGTTTTTCACCCCGTTCGCAGGCATCATCATAGGAGCCACTTTCTCCGAACTCCTTAATCAATGCATCAAGTATTGGTTCAGATAAAGAGGTATTCTTTGCGACATGTTCAACGATTTTCCAGCAGGATTTCTCAAATTGTTTTTTATTGAACCTTACCGCCTGTATATTAGCTATCATTCCCATCGGAGCTTTAGATATCATTACCGGCAAGATTTCCACCTTCTTGCAATATGCAAAACCCGTCTCTTGTTGGCAAAAAAAGGACGTTGTGAAATCAGGGGTAAGCAAAGGAAGGAATAGATTACATTTCCCAAGCGCCTTTAAAATTTCAGCTGGCCAAACAGTTTGGGGCGGGATATCCTCGTGAGCCAAAAAGCAATTGAATCCATAGTTATCCAGGTAAGCCTTGATTTTTCCAGCCGTTCTTTTGATGTCAGATGAATAGCTTATGAATGTGTCCATTTGATCAATATCCAAGCCATATAACGCTTAAATCAGCGGCGCGGCCCTTTGCGTCCGCTGAATTTAGATGTTAGCCACTATTCAATTTCATTTCAGTTAGTTGCGAAATCCATTCCAATTTCACTATTCCAGAACTGCTTAGTAGCTCTTTTTGCGGAAGGGAAGTGTTCTATGATAGTTGCCTCTATTTTATGAAATAGCGGACTCAATTCCGTTAGATCTTCTCTCAGTGTTTTATCAGTAGTGTCAATCCCAAATGGTAGGGAACGTTTTAAATAAACAACAAGATACGTGCCTGATAAAGTTTTGTTATCAAATACAATTGAGTCTATTGTCCATTTTTGTGTTGTCTTTGCGACAAGCGCCTCAATCCCATCGTGCAGAGCATCATCCGGTTCTAACTTCTCTTTTTCATCGAGAAGCCAGCCGATAGTTATGTTTGCATGACGAGAAGAAGGTGAAATTGGAGAAGGAATCTTTCCTATCGTATACATCAAGTCAACTGAACGATATTCCATTAAGTCTTGACTTGGAAAAGGATCACCCGAAACTACTGCTATCATATGTCGGGCTTTAGAAGGAGGTACAATAGTTGCGTCCAGCAACACTATTTGTGATTTCAACTTCTCGTAAGATATTTTATATTCGACCGGATCAACTTCAAATACTCCCTGCCGCTCTTCTGCGTCTTCATCATTATCATCAAGCTCGATTAACATAGACCGTAGTCCGGAAGAAAGATTGCCATGTTGCCATGAACAAAGTACCTGATCTTCGAACCAATCAAAGATTTCAGTGGGTTTTTGTATTCCTTTTGCCTCAAATTAGGAGACTTTGGACTTGGAAAGGAGTGCAAACAAAGACTCATTCCACCACTTCTGGAAAAAGGCGTATTGCTCTTCGATTGTACCAATAAAAGATTGACTGGGCTTGCTTATAATTTTCAAGTCGAGACACAAGTCTAACTCAGGTTGGTACCACCTTGCCCAATTTGCACATGATGCCTGCATGATACGTGGTGGGAACCAACCAGAGTCTGTTTGCGGTAGAACCCATTCACTCTCGGAGGAAACTTTATCATGATGCTTTACAATTGTCAGCGGATAATAATCTAACGCAATTCGTGTACCAGCCGCACCTCCTGCTAAAGGTGCTAATTGCGGCGTACCCAATCTTAAAGAGAAATGTTGAGTTTTCGGCTCTACATACTCAACGATCCTCGCAACCATGACTTCCGCCATTTTGTGTTGAACTATTAAGATTCGGTCAATGGGAATCGGTCCCGAAATAACCAATTCGGCACAAAATCCCCAACCCCAGCCTTCCTTAATAGTCCTTTTTTCTGGCGGAAGATATGGTTCGAAGTTTGAGAAAATCAATGGACTTTCTCGAAAAGTCACGTCCACCTCAACGTCATCCATGGTGAGCGAAATCTTGGCAGGCTCATCTGAGATTGCTCTTGATAGGTCAATAGGCTTGTTACTAACTAAATCTCTAGCCAAAGCTTGGATTATGACTAAATACGACACCAGATCAATCGACTTGCCGTCAAACCAAATCGAGCGCAAAACTATATTGCTAAAGACCTCATTTGGAATTTGGGAGCCTTCTCGGAAGTCTAGTATTAAATCAGGGTAGTTATCAATGAATTCGCGCTTTGATTGAGGAGATATCTTTGCATTTGTACAAAACAGACCTTTGAGATAACCTAACTTAACCATTCCAAGAGGTAACTCACCAATTTCTCTGGAAGAAACTGTCTTTTCTTTCTTACCATGGAACTTACATTGCGTAAGATGCTTATTGCCCTCGGGGTCAAGTGAATGGATGTCTCTACATCCATCACCAGGCCCATCCATTACTTTGAGGTCTGAATGGCCCTTGATGGCCAAGATATCACGGACGCAATCAACGAATTTATTCTCATCAAGACTGGATATAAACTCAGAAGTTTTGTCTGATGGTCCAGATATTGGCATGTCCCTATGTCCAACTAAAAGTAATGGCTAACGACGCGGCTAACTGGCTGACAATGGAGCGCAGCGGAATTGCCAGTCCGCGTTGAGCCGCTTGTTATGCAATTTTACATAGATAGTTCATTTTCCTGATAAAAGATTCTTTCAGATTTTTATCTTCTAGCAGTAATTTTTTGTATTCATTAATATAATCTTTAATGTGCTGGAGAAGTATAAATCTATTTAGGGTGTATGATTGCCCTTTTTTTTCTAGTAATTCTTTTGTATCAATTCTTATTTTCCAACCTTTTTTGGTACAAGCTTCATGCAGCAGTGAACATCTAACATTTCTGTAAAATTCTTGTGCAAGGGTTCTCTTTTTAAAATATTTTCTGAATGGCTCTCTTTTTGTTATAAAGTCTGCAAAAATATCATCGATGAGGGGTCAGCCCTTGAAATAGGACAAGTTGACGTAATGTCTTGGAAAACTGTTCATAATCAATAAACTGTTTAATGAGAAACGTCTCATGGTCGGGATAGATCTGGGGCGCACGCAGCTTTAGGTGGAGAGTTTCCAACATGCACCCTTTCGGGATATGCAGCGGGTTCCTAGTTCCACCATGGCCCATGTTTCCCCAGGCCCCCCGTTTCATCCCGGACGGTCGGATTTCCCGAGTCCGGTTGGCGACCATGGCCTTTCCCTTCACAGCCTTCCCTTATACAGCGGAAGCTTAAGTG
>JAECRX010000187.1 GCA_016292335.1 Candidatus Sifarchaeum subterraneum
TAGGAAACAAAGTTGACTTAATAGATCAGAAGAAGGTCTCAAGTGACGAAGGACAAGAGTATGGACAGGGAAAGAATTTACCGTTTTATGAAACTTCAGCGAAGGAAGGGAATAACGTAAATATTGCATTTCAAGAATTAGCAAAAATGATGGTTGAAAAAGCTGAAAGTTCAAAGTAACAAATGTTATGAATAATTCCCAATTTTTTAAGGGGTTGTTTCATTCTTATGAGTGAGCAAGAAACTGAAGAAATCTACGAATTACTGCTATTTTACCGTGACGGTAGATGTATTCACCATACGAAGTTTGAATCCCTTCCTGTTGAAGTAGATGAAGATCTTATTTCTGGATTTCTTAGCGCTGTTTCACAATTTGCAACTGATGTTTTACCTAGTGATAAACCTTTAAAAGAGATTAAGAAGGGAGACATTAAAGTTGTATATGAGGTTGGAAATAATGTTAGTGCAGCATTAATTGCATCAGTTCCGCGGGAAGATCTGTTGCTCCGTTATCGCAGCTCCCTTAAAGATCTCTTAGTCGCATTTGAGACGGAATACCTTGATGTTCTTGCAGATTGGAAAGGTGACCTTAGTGTCTTTCCGCTTGTTGTTGAAATGGTTAGAGAACACTTCAGAGACGCTCAACTCACGAAACCCGAAGAATTGCCCTCAATAGAGGAAATAACAGAAAATCAAGAGATCTTCTATTTTGGATGCTCTGGAGATGCTGAAAAAACGTGGAATGACTTTTATCGCCAAAGCAGAGGATTCCAAATCTTTCTAGAACGGCAAGATATACGGCAAAGTAAAGCAGACGATCTTTTTAACTTCCTTAATAGTCAGGGCAAGAAGATGAATAGTACTGAAATTGCTAAGGCGATAGATCTGCCAATAGATAAGACCATTTCACTACTTGTTAACTTGACAAGAAGAAAGATCGTGGAAATATTCAGGTTTACGCCAAAATAACCTTTTTTTCAAATAACACAAATTTTTCGCGTCATAAAATAGTCTTTCGGTGCAGGGTTCTTAGAAACGCGGTAATGTGTTAACAATTATAAAAGAAGGTGCGAATTTTGAGCGATTTATTTAAAGCATTCAGGAAAGCAATTGGAGATATAGCTGATAAGAGATATATGATTTGGCTAAAAGGACTTCAATCGGCCACAAAAAGAATATTAACAGAAATCGCTATTCAAGAAAGGCTTCATAAAACCTTGGTAGAAGGGAAGACCCTGGTTGATCTCGCAGATGAAAAAGGTTACAAAAATTTAAAACTTTTAGAAACTTTCATCAAGTATTTAAACCTCATAGATGTTATTAAATCAAAAAAAGACATGTTTATTTGGGAAGGTGGCAACGTTAGTGTTACAAAAGATGAATTAGAAGTAAAAGAAATTGGTGGACCATTTATTACTCTTTTAGAGGAATATGCTGAAGATTTTGGCAATGTCCTTCGTGAAATGTCCACTAAAACGCATACTAGAGGAGAATTGCTTGGTGTTTGGGATAGCCTTCTATCTACACCCGCATATGATCATATGAGAAAAAAAGCGATCAGTTATGGCCGTTTTCCAAAAGATGCTGTTATCTTGAATATTGGGGTAGGCACCGGATGGTCCATCGCGTCGTTAGTAGATGAATTACAACCGAAAAAAATTATAGCAGTCGACACCAGCGCAGATATGATAGAAATTGCAAAGGAAAATATGGAAAATTTGGGCATCACAAATGTCGAATATCTCACAGCTAATATTCAAGATAGCTTACCAATCGATGAAAAAATCGATGGCGCATTTTCTTCATTTCATTTTCATTGGATAGATCCCAATGACTATTCTACCCTTTTTGAGAATATACGTAACGTATTGCCCCCTGGAGGAGACTATTGTGGTGTCGAGCAACTGAAAACGAGTGCTGAGGAACCCATGTTATATGAACTCCATGAAATTCTGTTAAGCATAAATTCAGAGTTTAAAGGTTATCCTTCTACTGAATTCATCATTGAATCTGGCAAAAAAGCAGGGTTTGACAATATATCTACCTTCGCTGGACTGGCTTTCGTTTGTCAGACTTGATTTTTTTGCCTAAAATTTTTTCACTTGGAAAGATTTTCAGAAATCTATCTTTTAACTATCCCTCTTTTTAAGACAAATTATCAAATGGGAGACAAATCGAGCGGCACGATGAATGGAAAACAGGGAAAAATCAGTGGGAGAGAAGGAGGGTGTGAGGGCAACGGGGAAAAATAAAACTAATCCAGATAGCAGCTGCCCCTGAACTAGCAACCGAGGAGACGCCCGCATGATTACCCTGGGCAATTAACAAAAGAAAATTCTCTGATATATTGGAGAAGAGTTTTTTTATTATTGGTTTATCATCTACCTCGCAAGAAGACACCATCCGATAGGGTAGGGATGAATTGTGGTAATGTAGTGGTTGGTAATTCACTTGACTAAAAACTAAAGAAACCACCACACTACCAAAGACTATATGTATGTTTGTGTTTAAGTAAATAGTGGTAATTCA
>JAECRX010000188.1 GCA_016292335.1 Candidatus Sifarchaeum subterraneum
AAATGTAGAGGCATTAAGAAACAAATTGGTTCGAAAAAAATATCTAAGCGAATATCGCTTAACCAAAGTTATAAAGTATCTGGAAAAAACGGGATTTGTAAGACGCTCGCCCAGCAGGATAAAATACGGTCCCAGAACCAAAATTGAACTCGACGATGATCGAAGACTTGAAATCGCCGAAAAAGCCAAATCATTAATCATCTGATCCCAAAACAAGGAGTAAAACAAATGAAATTAAATCCTCAGACAATTGCAATAAGATGCGCGGGAGATAACAAGAGAACAACATTAGAACAAGCAGTTCTAGATGGCTGGAAAATTTGTGAAAGATGTAAACTGTTTATATGCCCCGATTGTATAATAGAATTCCAAAAAAATATGAATGATCAATGTCCATCTTTTGTTTTCGGTTTTGCCCCCCATCCAATGAATATGCAACAAATTCCTGTAGAGCATATCATTCTTTTTGCGGAGGCGAGGTCTTCCCGCATGATTACTGGAGGATTAATTCAAAAAATCTTTTACGATAAAGAAATGATGTTCCACCAACCGTTTTCATCTTCTTTGGGATCACTAAATAATAACAATAAAAGTATCTCCGAAAAAAAAACTTCAGAAATGGAAGATTTAGAAATTATCCGAGAGGAAACTTGGAGGAAATTTGGTACGGTGTTGGTCAAAAGAAAAAGGGGTAAATTTGCTGCATGGGAAAAAATTGGCTGAAAAAATATATCTTTTAAATTATTTAGCCCAGAGGAAACGGATATGGAGGAGAATACGAAGCAAGGAAAAGTGAATGATCTATCAGAAGATAAAGAAATTTATACAGGCAAAGAAAATGATGAATACGGGCTTGAAGAGGATGTGGATATTCCACCCGTTTATATCTTGTCAAGGGTAAGAGAGGAAATTATGAACTTTTGTATGGCTCAGATGCCAAAAGAAGCTTTAGGGGTCGTTCTTGGATATAAGCGAATTTTCAATAAGAGAAGATTTGTAAAAATTGTTGATTGGGCTACAGGAGAAGTAGACTCAAGTCATACCCATGCTAAATTCACTACAGATGGTGTTGTGGAATATAATTTGTTCATACAAGAGAGATATGGCGATACAGAAGACCGGCCCGTTGTTGTAGGAATTTTTCATTCACATCCATTCGGTAGAGAACCTTTTTTCTCCTCAATTGACAAAAGCACTTTTTTAAATTTTCCATACAATGCAGAATACAATGTTTTCATTCTAATCGACCCTATAGCCGATTATTTCAAGGTTTATATTATTTTCAAGAATAAAGATAGCCAAAAAATCTTAAAAGAAGTTGACTGGGCTGAATATTTTCCCAAAAAATTCAGGGCTTTCTATGAGGAGTCATAAGGTGTATTTGATATGCCAAATTTACATCCTACTAATGCTATACGTGACTCTGTAGAACTGGAATATTATGAAGAAGATGTTATGGATCGAACTCGACGTTTTTTTGGAGGAGAAAAAAGACTTAATCAATTAAAAGATCTTCTGTACTTGTCGTAGGAGCTGGAGCGGTAGGTAACGAAGTTTGTAAAAATTTGGCCATGTTAGGTGTCAATAAAATTTTTTTAATTGATTTTGATTGGGTAACAAAATCAAACCTCAATAGATGTGTCTTTTTCAGGCCAGAAGATCATAAAAAAACTTTAAAAGTCGAAGCAATAAAAAATAGACTTCCAAAAATCGCTCCTCACACAGAAGTGATTTCTTACCCTGTAAAAATCGAAGAAGCTCCAGAAGAAGTTTGGAATGTGGACTTAACTATCATTTGTGTTGATGATGACTTCGCTCGCTTCGTCATCAATGCGAAAGCCTTGTCTTTCGAGGCACCTATGCCCATTATAAACGGTGCGATGGGAAAAACATTTGTCGATGTAAAAATTTTGATTCCAGGAATAACTGCCTGTCTTGTATGTTTATGGACCGAGGATTATTATTCTCACGTTTTTAATCACCAATCACGTATAGAATGCGATAAATTCTTTGTCGAAACTCTTCCAAAATTTCCAGCTGTTAGCACTCTAACTTCGATTGTTGGAGGCATTATGACCGCCGAGGCAACGAAAATTCTCGTGGGAATTGAACAATGGAGAAATGACAAAACATGGGATGAGCAATTTGCCCCAAATATCGGAAAATACATAAGATACGACATTATGGAACACGATTTCTCAATATCAAAACTCTATCACAATCCAAAATGTGTAGAAATATTTTGCAAGAAAAGGAAAAAAGAGAACAATTTAGCATAACTGAGAATATAACCAAACGATCTTATCTTTTCAATCATACAGCCTATAATGCCTTCACTTTGAAATTTGCAAATTAAAAACTAATATTTATATATCATATACCACACCCCTATTTTAAACTTGGAGGGCCAAAATCCATAGAGTTTTGGTTTCAATTGTAATTCCTGCGGTATAATGAAGAAGAGAACGTAGAGCCGTATACTCTAGAAACGAAATCCATTATGAATATCTTTTCCCCTCCAACTTTGAAGTCATTGTTAAAAGTATCACCAGTAGATCTATCATCCACAATAAAGTAAGAGAACTCTTGCAAAAGATATTTTATCACTGATGATGATGAAGTTAGCTGTTGCTGTTGAGTATTTCCCTCCTCACATGGGTTCGGATTTTAGAATTTATCAAATTATGAGGGAGCTTGCAAAGAAAAATTTTGAAATTTTCTGTATAGTTTTTCCCCCGCTCAGGGCGTT
>JAECRX010000189.1 GCA_016292335.1 Candidatus Sifarchaeum subterraneum
TGAGACATATTTTGCGTTTTCTTCTCTTGCTAAATCTCCTGCTACCCTAATTAGCCCTCCAAGATCTCTTAGCATAAGTGTTAACTGACCTTTCCTTCCAGATCTTCATCGGGCTTCACGAATGATTTCCAACACAGCTTCCCTATAGAAGTGTGGGATCTTGCCGTCTTTAACTACCTCTTGTGCTACAAATCTTGCCAAATTTCGCCTATTTTCCATCGTATCGGGGATTGTTTCTTTCATGTAAACCTCATAGCCAGAACCACGAATTCGACTTCTCAATGCTGGATGTATGCCCTTTAAAGTTTCATAATTTCCTGCTGCTACAAGAATGAAATCACAGGGTACTTTTTCCGTTCTAACCATTGCCCCACTGGACAATTCGCTTTGTCCGGTGATTTGAAACTTTTTTTCTTGCATTGCGGTCAATAGATCCTGTTGTGATTTCATCTTCAGAGTAGCCATCTCGTCTATGAATAATATTCCTCTATGTGCCCTATGAATTAGACCAGCTTCGACTCTTTCGTGTGATGGAGTACCTAGCCCTCCAGATTGAAATGGATCATGCCTTACGTCTCCCAACAGAGCTCCTGCATGGGCTCCCGTAGCATCACAAAAAGGAGCATATTCTTTGTCAGAATTGTCAACTAGAAGTTTTGGAACAGCTATTTCACTACGTAATCTAACTTGGTTAATAACAATAAAGGCTATAAGGGCAACGAAAACTCCCATTAACCATTGTCCAGAAAGAAAGGCTAGTGTAAAGATTATTAATGGAATAAATATGGAAAGGACGTTTTTGATCCCTACTGATCTCATAGCCTTCCGCTGATAAAGATCAACAATTAATCTTCCTTCTCCTCTTGGGATTACTAATATTCTTGGGCTTTGGGGTTCTCTTCTGCTAGGTATGCAAAGGATATCTTCAAGATCCTCTTTTGGTAATAATTGTGCCATGGCTTGACCTAACATACTTTTACCAGTTCCTGGTTCCCCCACCAAGACCACATTTCTCTTTTGGGCCGCAGCTTTACGGATTATATTGGTGCCGTGCTCTTGTCCTATGACTTGATCAATTAACAATCTAGGCACAGTTATTTCATCAGTAGTATCAAATTTTAGGTCAAGTTCATCGTTTTCTTTTGTGTTTTGTGGTATTCGGTGTGTTTCTGACATTTTAATTTTCCCGCATTAATTTAAGTAAAAGAAAGGGAGTCTATGTATTGTTCTATCCTTATGATTCAAGTGGCAAAAAAGGATTTAAACTTTTTTGAATATGCAATTAGTTTCTAAAATTTTCTAATTAACCGTGTCTAGTAATTTATTTCAATAAATTTAGATGAATAAAGGTTAAAAAAACCGCTTTTTGAAATTTGAAAATAAGAGCAAAGAAAAGGCCATGAAGAGTGAATTTACTTCCTTTTTATTTTTTTATCATGAATCAAATGAATTGTAAAAATAGTTAAGATGGGTTTCAAGAATTAGATATAATGGGAAAAACTGAAAAAAAGCAATTCATCCACCCTACAAGTAGGGAGGTCTTCTTGCCAGAGTTGTTAACAATATAATATTAATAATAAAATATTTATCATGTAAATAGAAGGGTCAATATTTCTTGATCTCAAAAAATCAGGGTTTCTTGGAGTGTTGTACATCTTGATTGTCATTCCAGGTCCTGCCTCACAATCATTGGGCTTTCAAATCGCAAAAATATTAAACGTAGCTGTTGCTCCTGTTCGATTCGACAGATTTCCCGATGGTGAAGCATATGTTCGAATTCTATCTTCTCTGGAGAATAAACACGTAGTAGTCGTGCAGTCGACATATCCCCCTCAGGATCAGCATATGTTAGAATTGCTCCTCATTCTAGACGCTGCAAAAGATTTGGGCGCGACAAAAACTACTGCAGTCATTCCATACTTTGCATACGCAAGGCAAGACAAAAGATTTTTACCAAGAGAGGCAATTGGAGCAAAAACCTTTTGTAAGCTTTTAGAATCTGTTGATACCGATGAAGTAATTACTGTTGAAATTCATGACCCATGCATTTTAGACAGAATAAAAAAAGCTGGCCAAAATTTAAGTGCAATGCAATTGCTCGGAAAACATCTAAAAAAGACTTATAACCCCGATAACCCTTTGATTATTGCTCCAGATGATGGAGCTATTGATATTGCAAAATCAATGGCATCAGTCTTTGATAGCGATTATACCTTTCTTGAGAAAAGAAGAGACAAATATACTGGAGAAATTCATACTGAGAAAAAGGAAATAAATATTGCAGGAAGAGATGTAATCATCGTTGACGATATTGTCTGCACTGGTGGAACAATTGCTAATGCTATCAAAATCATCAAAGAACAGGGCGTTAAAAGAGTTTTCGTAGCTTTTACTCATGCTTTATTTGTAAAGAATGCCCTTACTAGAATGTTATCTGCAGGTGGTACACTTCTTACAACTGATACGATTCCCAGTGAAGTCGATCATATATCGGTTGCTCCATTAATCGCTAATGTTTTTAAGTCCTAATTTCTAGTTTTTATTTAAGAGGGATTAATACGCATTAATTTGGAAGAAAAAAATGATAGAAGACTTTTTTCTAGTGCTTTCAGGTGAACACATATCTCTTCCTGTTCACGAGTGTTTGTCTATACTGGAAAGTGAAAATATTGAGTTTTCAAATGCTAGAAAATTTGATCAGATATTGATATTTTCGGGGCCCCCAGAGTCATTAACTTCGATTTCAAAGAGGGCTGCAATGGTGCATTCTTGTTGCAAGTTTATTTTTAAATGCAAAAACAAGTTAAAGAGTATTTATGATCATGTGAAAAATATTGACTTTAAAGAAATATTGGCAGACAAAAACAGAAATACTTTTGCAGTTAGAGTTAAAAGAGTAAAAGAATATTGTGAACACATAAAATCAGTTGATCTTGAAAGAAAAATAGGTAAAATAATAAAAAATCAACTAAATAATAAAATAAAAGTAAACCTTGAGAAACCTGATATATTATTCTATGGTGTTCTTACTGAAGACAGTTTTATTTTCGGAGAAAAATTATTAGAAGTCAATAGGACTAACTTCAGGAAAAGGAGAGCTGATCTCCGTCCTTTCTTTTGGCCAGGAACTATAGATCCCATTATTTCCCGCGTAATGGTTAACCTTTCCCAAGTTTCTCCACAGACTCTTTTCCTTGACCCATTTTGCGGCACGGGAGGATTTTTAATTGAAGCATGTTTAATAGGGGCCGCCGTCATTGGTTCTGACATTGATTCAAAAATGGTGGAAGGATCCAAGGAAAATTTGGAGTTTTACTTTGGAGATACCAGAAAAATATATGATTTTTACTTAGGTGATGCTCGTAAAATTCCTTTATCGAGGATTGATGCTATTTCAACAGATCCTCCCTATGGTCATTCATCTTCGACAAGAAAGCAGAATATGGACAAGGTAATAAAAGAATTTCTTGAATGTTCAGCTTCACTCTTAAGAAATGATGGATACTTATGCATAGCTTTACCAGAAAAATTCAAAATTATAGATTTAGCGCAAAATATTGGCTTTAATCTAGTTAAGGTGCACGAAATGCGAGTACACAAAAGTATGACTCGTTATATTAGCGTATTTAAAAAATAATCGTTTTTGGAAGTGACTATTCTGGAAATTATTTTTTTGGGTACTTCTGGAAGTATTCCAACTAATGAGAGAAGTTTGCCTTCCATCGCTATAAGAAGAAATGGAGAAATTTTACTTTTTGACGCGGGTGAAAATTGCCAAGTGCAAATCATAAAGGCCGGGTTAAAGCCAGGAAGAGTAACTAAGGTATTCATCAGTCATCTGCACACAGACCATTTTTTGGGCATTTTCGGTTTCCTTCAAACCATGATATTAATGGAAAGAACCAAGTCCATTTATATCTACGGCCCTCCTGGACTTAGTGAGCTTCTTGATGCATTCAATAACATTGTTGGTGGGTTATTTAATCCCTACTATAATATTTTCGTTGAAAAAACAGAGGGCGGAATATTATGTGAAGAAAGAGAATATATTGTTAGAGCCATCCCTGTCAGTCATGGAAAAACTTTTTCGCTGGCTTTTTCGTTAGAAGAAAAGCCGAGGTCAGGAAAATTTTTTCCTGAAAAAGCAAGGGCATTAGGTATACCTGAAGGATCTCTTTGGTCAAGAATTCAAAATGGAGAAACTTTAGAGTTGAAAAATGGACGTACAATTTCTCCTTCTCAAGTTATGGGTCCTGAAAGGCCTGGTCGAAAAATTGTTTATTCAGGTGACACTCGTCCAATCCAATCCTTAATAGACTTTAGTAAAGGAGCAGATGTCTTAATACATGAAGCAACATTTGATGATGACCTACATTCTAATGCGGTTGAGGCCGGCCATTCTACAGCAAGCGAAGCTGCAATTATTGCACGAGAAGCAGATGTTAAAATGCTTGTTCTTACGCATATTTCACCAAGATATAGAGATACAAGTAAATTGTTAAAACAAGCCAAAGAACATTTCCCAAACGTAATAATAGCAAAAGACTTGTTAAGTATAAATATTCCTTTGAAAGAGAATTTTCGTTAGTTAATTAACTAGGGTAATCAGGTGGGGGCCTTAGTCTTTTTTGAGATCGGTTTACCGTTGATGGTTTTAGGTGTTAACCAATCAATTAATTTCTCCATATCTTCAGCCTCTATAGTTACTTCAATGGGACCAAGTGGCGATTCTCCTTCCACTGAACAAAAACTAATTTTTCCCATAAGAGCGGCCTGCTTGTTTAGATAAAAGGGTTCATTATGCATAATTGTACTCTTCATAATTTTTCTTGCAGCTTCTAAAATTCTCTGTTCATGTAGAAGTCTATGCAATAATGATAAAGAATCTTTCCCACTTGCCCTTGAAATAACATAGGTAATTTCTCCTAGTTGTTCGGTCTTAATCTCAGGATTTGGTAAAATATTTTTGATCGCTGCTTCTATTTTTTCTAATGACTCTGTAGGATTAAGAATTGTTCTTACTATAATTTCAACCATATCAAAATCCCTTGGAATAAATCCAATTAAGTACTTAAACTTTGATTATTTTAAAAAGTAGATCTTGAATTTTATCTCTTACCTTGGCGATATCATTCTCGTTAATGATCATAAAATCCGCCATAGCAATAGCGTCGCCGATTCCAGCTTTGAGTTCTCTGAGGTCTCTATCAACAAAATCTTCCCATGTTTTGGGATCGTCAGATCTATCTCTTTTCTTTAATCTTTCATATCTTGTTTTAGGGGAGGCATGAATCGCGATTAATATAAAGTTTTGAAACTTCTTCTTAAAATAAATTACTTCATTTAAACTTCTAATCCCTTCAACTAAAACCACTTCTGAATTCGTTTTCATTATTTCTGGCAAACATTTTTTTGCCACAACATCTTCACCCTCTTCTTCTCTAATCTTGATCATTATTAATCCAATATTTTCTCTAGTTGGTTCAAGACCTCTTGATTCCGTTTCTTTTCTAATCACATCTCCCATGATAATGACGGGAATATTTAGAGTGTGAGCAAGGTTTGCCACTAAACTTTTTCCTGAACCTGGCATCCCAACTATACCGATGAGTATTATTTTTTTCTCACTCCTAGCTTTTTAGAATTGCAAGTAGTAGAAAGAAAAAATAAGTAAAAGAATTTGAGGTTATTTCATTTCTTAGACTAGACAAACATTCCAGTCGGTTTATTTTTGTAATTATTTTTTAATTTATTCAAATTTTTTCTCAAAAAATCCTCTGTAATTATTTCTTTTTCTTCAAGGATCGTTTGATGTAAGGCATTTTTCAACATATTTTTAAGGTCCCGCCCGGAAAAGTTTTGGGTCTCTAAAGCGATCTTTTTGAAATTTGTCTCAACTTTAACTGGCAGTTTATTGGCATAAAGCCTTAGGATTTCTTCTCTCTCGGCTAGATCAGGAAGCTTAAATTGAACCTCTTCCTCGAATCGGGATTTCAGAGCTGTATCTAATAGATCTGACCGATTTGTAGCTCCAATTGTTACCATTCCAGAGTTTATTTCTAGGTCATCTAGTTCTCCTAATAGGGAACCAACAATTTCTGTGACATCGCCTCTAATTGATTGGTAACGACGGTCCAGTCCAATGGCATCTAATTCATCAATAAAAACAACACAGGGTGCTTCCTCTCTAGCTGAGGCAAATAGTCTTCTCACCCTCTTGGGGCCATCTCCAACGAATAAGCCGATTAGATTGGTAGCTTTTACCAAAGAAAAAGGGACTTTACATGAATTTGCAAGCGCTTTAGCCATCATTGTTTTCCCGGTTCCAGGTGGCCCAACAAAGAGAATATTTCGAGGGGCCCATTCTCCAAAAGACTCAGGATCTTCTAGATACTTTTGAATTATTATGCACTTATTTTTGGCTTTTTGATGGCCAACAATATCTGAGAAGATCACGTTCGGTATTTTCTTTGGTGTTTCTTTTGGAGTCTTAGGGATGGATTCCAAAATGATCTCGGTTCTTTTAGTGATTTTTCCTTCTGGAATTGCCTCAACTACTTCAAATGCAAAGTCTGGGAACATGAACTGGTCAAACAAGAAATCTCCCTTTCTAACATAGAAGTCTGACCATTGTTCTATTCCATAAGCTTGGAATAAACGAGGATTCGTGGTTATAA
>JAECRX010000022.1 GCA_016292335.1 Candidatus Sifarchaeum subterraneum
AGTTGAAATCAAAATTATTGCGCCTCCTGAGAGAAGGTACTCCGTTTGGATTGGTGGGAGCATCTTAGCCAGCCTTAAAACATTCCAAAAAATGTGGATTTCCAAGAAAGAATATGCTGAACAGGGTCTATCTGTGATACACAGATGCTTCTAAGATGGGGAAGCACGACTTTTCAGAAGAAGAAACCAAAACAATACCTAAGGACCTAAAAAAGGAACTTCTAAAGAAAACAACGAAACCTGAAGACGTTGAAGACCTACTAGAAGAGCATCTAAAAAAGAAGAAAGAAAAAATTGAAAAAGGCGAAATCTAAGGGTAATTCACTAAACCATTAACCACTGGGGTGCTGGAATAAAACATCTTTCCAAACACATTGTTTTTTTTTGTTTTAAAAATTAAAAACCTACTTTTCTGAAGAATTGTAAAACCGACGGAGCTTACGGACAATGTAAGCTTCATCATTACCTGTATGATCCTCAAATACAGGTAAACTCTCCCCCCTCTTGAATTCAAATCTTCATGTATCGATCCATGCTGCAATTGTAGAATTAACCCACGCCGCAATTATGTTAAAGTTCATCCCACTTGTTTTCGTCTTCAGAAAAGAAAAGAGTTGATTTTTGAGTTGATTTGCCCTGATCTTGCAACTTTTATCATGGACTAAGGCTGTTTCAATTTTATCTTAAGGTTTATTTTTTAAATTAAATAGAGGATGACCAAAAGGGATTAAAATAACTCCGAAGAAGCGAAATTTCAAGAATTCAGGTTGTGTTGTTATGGATTTAATGCGTATTGAAGATGAGTATAGTGCCAATGTTTACACAAAAAGACCTGCATTAATTGTTAAAGGCAAAGGAGTTATCCTTTGGGATATAAATGGCAAAGAATATATCGATTGTATCGGAGGTCATGGTGTCTGTAATTTAGGACATCCTGGTCATCCCAAAGTCATTGAAGCGATTAAAAATCAACTTGACAAACTTGTAACTTGCCCTGGAACTTTGTATAATGATACTAGAGCGAATTTCTTCAAGAAACTTGCCAGTATTACTCCTGGCAATTTAAATAAGATTTTTTTAAGTAACAGTGGTGCAGAAGCAGTAGAATGTGCGATCAAATTGGCAAGAAAATATACTGGCAAAAAAGAAATTATTGCTTGCAAAAGAGGCTTCCATGGAAGGACTTTTGGATCACTTTCAGCCACATGGAATCCAAAATATAGAAATCCCTTCCTTCCTTTGGTCCCTGGCTTCAAACATGTTGTTTTTGGTAACGCGAACGAATTTGAAAAAACAATCAATAAAAACACAGCTGCTATGATTGTTGAACCAATACAAGGCGAAGGAGGTATACATCTTCCACCCGATGGTTATCTCCAAGAATTAAGAGACATTTGTTCTGAAAATAATGTTTTATTGATTTTCGATGAAATTCAAACTGGATTTGGTCGAACTGGGAAAATATGGGCATGTGAACACTGGAACGTAATTCCCGACATAATATGCATGTCAAAATCGATAGCTGGTGGAATCCCAATGGGTGCCACGGCTTCAACACCAGAGATAATGGGGTCATTTAAATCAGGACAACACGGAACTACTTTTGGTGGAAATCCTCTCGCTTGTGCAGCAGGAATTTCTGTAATAAATACGATAAAAGAAGAAAATATTCTCGATAGAGTTCAAGAGAATGGAGAATATTTCAGAAAGAAACTAAAAGAGATTGGTCACAAATACAGAATTGTGAGAGAAATCAGGGGAATTGGATTAATGATAGCGATGGAAATGCGATTTGAAAGTACTGAAATAATACAAGCTGCTGTTAAAAAAGGACTCTTACTCTTACCCGCTGGTCGTAATGTAATTCGATTTCTACCGCCCTTAGTAATAGAAAAGGATCAAATTGATAAAGTTGTGCTGATCATGGATGAGCTACTTGAAGAGCATGAAAAAAAGTGGATTAAATAATTGTAACAAAACATAATTTTGGAGACATAAAAAGGTGGATGTAGACCTGATTTCTTTTTTTAAAAAGATCTTAGAAATTCCAAGCCCCACTTCACAAGAATTTAAACTTGCTGAATTTTTGATTGATGATTTGAAAAGAAGAGGCTTTAATTCCTATATGGATGAAATAGGTAACGTGATTGGGGAAATTGGAGGTGGAAAAGCCCCCAATGTTGTTTTAATGTCACATATAGATACAGTCCCAGGATTTATTGAAGTTGAAGAAAAGGAGGGGAAGATTTATGGAAGAGGAAGTGTTGATGCGAAAGCTTCTGTGGCATGTTTCATTGAGGCGGCAACAAGATTTTCTAAATTTAGAAACAATTTTCCAGGAAAAATAACTCTCATTTTTGTTGTAGACGAAGAGGGAGGGGCAAAAGGAACTCGTTTTATACTTGAAAATACTGACTTATTAAAAAGGGCTGATTACATCATTTATGGAGAACCGAGTGGGACTAGAAAAATAACGGTTGGATATAAAGGGCGGCTTTTACTTGAAATAGAATGCCAAACAACCGAATATGGACACGCTGGATCGTGTTGGAGATACGAAAATTCAATTGAAAAAGGTTATGAGTTGTGGAAAGCAATAAAAGAGACTTTAATGGCTCATCAAGGAAAAACACCTTTTCAATCTGTTTCTGCCTGCCTCACAATGATAGATGGCGGAGAAATAGAAAACACTACACCAGAAAAGTGTAGACTTACAATAGACTGTCGTTTTCCTCCGAAATTTAGATGTAGTGATATTCTTAAGATGGTTTTTGACAATGTCTCAAAATTTAGAGAAGAAAATGAAGGACTCATTGTTCGTGTTACCGTTAAAGATGAGATAGAGGGATTTCAAACTCTAAGATCAGAATTATCCCGAAACTTACTTTTATCGATTTTTGAAATAACAAACGAGCATGGAAAATTGATTAGAAAGACGGGAACATCTGACATGAACTTAATTGGAAATATGATTGACACACCAATAGTCACGTATGGTCCTGGGGATTCAAGATTTGACCATTCACCAAATGAACATATCTATATCGATGAATTCCTAGATGGAATAAAGATAGCAGAGCGATTATTGGAAAAGTTAATTCAAGGATAATTTCTAGAAATCCTTCGGAAGTATATTTTTATAAGCCAAAAGAACTTGGAAGAGAAGAATACCTCCTTCTTTAATCTTCCATGAAAGAAAGGATGAAAAAGGAGGAAAGAAGTGGAGAGCCTCCTGAACATAGATTCAAGGGGAAATTTATATCCTCGGAGATGTCATTTGGTCCTATGGTGGGGACAAAAATACGCCATATTTTTCGTGGATAGCATTAGATGTATTGAGAGATTATGATCTTTGAGTTTTATTCACTAATAGTTTCGAGGATCACATGTGCACTTGTGTTGATTACACCTTCTACTGACGAGACATCTTTTAAAAAGTTATCCAGTTTTGCTCTACCAACCTGAGCGATGAGATCAACTTCACCGGTTACTCGGAAAAGCTTTTGGGGCGAAAGTGTTTTGATAATAGAGTATGCCTTTTCTCTGTGCTGAGGTGCGATTTTTATAAAAACAAAAGCTTCCGCACCAGTTTCACCTAGAGCTTCTAATGCCTTGTCTGTGAGATCTATGAATCCTCTTCCTGTTCGAATAAAATCTATATCTCTGAGTTTCCGAAGATGATTTGAGAGTGCCTGTCGTGTTATTCCAAGTTCATTAGCTAGGCCGTTCTGAGTTCTATATACGGAATGAACTTTAATCCTTTTCCCAGAATTGTAAAGTTTTTTGAGGATGTAGAGTTGCCTTTCTGTGATTTTTATTACATCTTCGGACATTTTTTTAAACTTCCTTTCTTTTTGCACAGAGATTGTTTAAGTATAGAAACGCTTTGTTTACTGTCTAACATATATTTTTTTAAAAAAGCTTTCTATATGTAAAAAAAAGAGAGCTTGTTTAAGTAGGGAAAAGAGAAACCTCTTAAGGAGCTTAGTATTGGTTCGATCACTCGCCAAAGTTACATGAAGGGAGGGGGAGTACGTTGGCTGAAGCTCGTGTCGCGAGGAACATGCATAGGATAAACATGCGGTATACGGCAGAGTTTTTAAGGATGAGAGTTTCTTCCTCACATGGCATTTTCCCCGCGGTGATCCTAGCCTGACCAAAAAACTGAGGGGCAACCCTGATATAAAGGAGAGGCCAAACGTGCTTCGCGCTTTACATTAAGGGGCTTCTAGCCCATATACCAGTTCGTGGGTATTCTACACGTTATTCACCGCGAGATTCATACCCGGATGACCAAAAGGAGTTATCACAGGATATATCCACGCGATTCTTTCAAAAGTAGATGAACTGCGTCTACAATAAAAATTATTAAAGGAGGATCGAAAAAACAAACCGAAACTGTTTTATTTTCAAGTAACAATAATGTTTCTACAAACAGCGAGCGGAAGGACATATCGACTTATCGGTGTGACAGATGCGTCCCTCATCACAATCTTTTTAAACGTTCACTTACTATGTTTCTTGGGATGGTATTCCCTACTGCGAAAACCTCGGGGCGTGAAGCCTGTCTGAATTGTCTGGCGGTGATGCAGGAAGCTTGTTTGCTTGTCAATAAGTGGTTTACAAAGCCTAGATATCTCTAAACTATACGAAGCCTTTTATGCTAAATATTTTTTTCAATGCCTAATATTTATTTAGTTTATGGAATTATTTGCTGTGACATTTCATCATTAAACAAGTAAGAGACAGATATCTATTAAAATCGTTTCACTATAAATATTCGCATTAAAGAACTCATCTTAAACCAATATTCATAAGTACTGAAGCCTATTAAACCCGGGAGGTACAGAAATTGTCCAGAATTCGTGACAAAAACACAGTCTACATAGGCAACAAACCTGTGATGAATTACGTACTAGCCTGCATTACCTTATTTCATAGCGGAGTAGATGAAGTTTCAATTAAAGCAAGAGGTAGAGCTGTATCTAGAGCTGTTGATGTAGCTGAAATCACTAGGAACAGGTTCGTGCCAAATGCCACTATTAAGGATATAAAAATTGGGACTGAACAGATAACAACCCATGATGGAGCAATTATAAGCATATCGACGATAGATATTATCCTAGGCAAATGAAAAGAAATTAATCTTTTTTTCACATTTGATAACTGCGGAGGAAAATTATGGTAAAAACACCATTCTGCAATTTTTGCTTGCAGACAGGAATGCTTTGTTCGCTTTGCCAGTCCAAAATAGAGCGAGGAGAGCTATCGAAGCTTGATGAAAAAACAGCTAAGGATCTACTCGAACTTGAAAATGAGTATCCAAGTCTTAAAGACATTGAATTTATAAAGGGAGTCGAGGTTGGTCCTCTTATCGTCATTTTAGTAGGGATTGGTGATTTACCGAAATTGATCGGTGGAAAAGGGAAGATAGTGCGAGCGCTGGGTAAAAAACTGGGAAAAAAAGTACGTGTAGCAGAGGCGACCTCTCAAACAAAAAAGCTAATTGAGGATCTACTTACTCCTGCAACAGTACTTGGGGTAAATACCATTTTCTTACCTGATGGTGAAATGGTTAAAAAGGTAAGAATTCGAAAACTAGATTCAGAAAAACTGCCAGCTGGTGTCGAACTACTGGAAAAAACCATATGGGAATTAACCAAAGAAAGGATAAAATTCGTGTTCGAGTAGAATTCATCCAGTTGTCCTTATAAACTCCAATTATATTTTTTTTAATCTAACATTCAGCTTCATTTCTTGTATGAGTTTTCCAAGACGAACTGAGTGGACATAGAATGAAACCTGAAGATTTGAAAAAAAGGATTCTTTCTCGTCAATTAACACCAGATCTTGAAGGACAAGAAGCTATTGTTTGTGGTTGGGTCAGTCATACCCGAGATCTTGGTGGAATTAGATTTATAGTAATTAGAGACAAATACGGTGAAATACAAGTTACATTACCAAAGGGAAAAGTCAATGAAGAATTATTTAATTTGGCAGATAAGCTGGGAATGGAGTGGGTAGTAGCAGTTAAAGGGGTTGTCAAGAATGAAAAGAGAGCACCTCAAGGAGCTGAAATAATTCCCGAAGAAATAGAAATTCTAAATCGGGCGATTTCCCAACTACCACTTGACCCAACTGGCCGAATATCAGCTGATTTAGATACAAGGTTAAATGCAAGGATTATGGATTTAAGGCGTCCTCAAACTCAGGCAATTTTTAAGATTAATCATCATCTGCTAAGATTTATTCGAGAGTATCTAATCAAAGAAGATTTTATTGAGATAAATACTCCCAAAATCATCGCAACCGCAACAGAAGGTGGCACAGAATTATTTCCTCTTGCTTATTTTGAAAAAGAAGCTTTTTTGGCCCAAAGTCCGCAATTGTATAAAGAGCAGTTATCTTCTGTTTTTGAAAGAGTATTTGAAATAGCTCCAATCTGGAGAGCGGAAATGCATAATACCACCAGGCATTTAAACGAATTGATTATGGTCGACATCGAAATGGCCTATGGAAATATGTATGATGTGATGGAAGTTCTAGAAAATATGATTAAATATGCTTTCGAAGGAACTTCCAGAGAGTGCCAGAAAGAGCTCAAAATCCTTAACCAAAAAATTGAAGTACCTAAAACGCCCTTTCCTCGATATACTTACGATGAAGTTCTTAAAATGCTTGAGAATAAGATGGAAATATCATGGGGAGAAGACATTGGCACCGAGGCTTGTAAAATTCTGGGCGAATTACTTAATGGATTTTATTTCATCATAGAATGGCCTAGCACCTCGAAACCATTCTATATAAAAATCAAAGAGGATGATCCTAGAGTTAGCGAATCTTTTGACCTGAACTTTGACTGGTTAGAAATTTGCTCTGGAGGCACGCGAGTTCATGATAAAGAGAAACTAATTAGCCGATTAAGTGAACAGGGATTAAATCCGTCATCTTTTAAATTTCATCTCCAAACATTCGATTATGGGATGCCACCGCATGCCGGATTCGGACTAGGATTGGCAAGATTACTGATGATAATCACAGGAATGAGTAACATCAGGGAATGCGTCCTTTTCCCAAGGGATAGAACAAGACTTACACCTTGATGCCGTTAAAAGTTCAGAATGAAGATTTTTCCGATTTTTTTCCTTTATAACTTTCCCATCTTGGAAACTGAGAAAATAAGTTAACTAGAGTTTGATAAGAACAATTTTCCTTGTTTTTAATATTTTTTTTCCAAAAGATTTATATACTATGTTCATCATTATTGATACAAGTAGTCCAATATTCATGGACAACTCTTACAAAGGAGGGTGTAATGGATGAAAACTGATAAAGAGAAGGAAAAAGAGGAAAAACTTACTCCAAAACAATTAGTTGAGGCTACTCGTCAGCAAAAAATTATGTTTAGCCTTAAAGAAGAACCAAAAGGTTTGAGAGAGCTTCAGTATGATGTTGCAAAAAAGCTTGGTGAAGATGTAGAATTAATTCCAAAATCAACTATATCTGCCAAAATACAGAAATTAAAGTCGGCAGGATTGGTACGATCAAATATAGTGAATGTAAAGCCGAATGAGTTGAGTAGTCCTCGATTCAGAGGTTGGCGACAGAAAGAAAAACTCGAAAATGGCTCTGTTGATTTAGAATACGGTTTCACACTTACCCCTCAAGGAGACTTTGCAATAAAAGTTTTGGAAGAATATGTCGAACTTGAACCCTCACTCGATAAGAAAAAAAAGAAAAAGGAGGATTGAATTTGGCAAAAAATGTAGAAATCTTGAAAGATTTTCTTGGAGATTTAACTAAGTATATAAAACTTAGCGAGCCTCAAACCCACAAAAATCTGACGATTGTTCCAATCATTCTAAAAGAAACTACTGAACTTGAGTTTATTACAATCAGAGGAGCTGAAAACAATGATACTGGATGGATTCGCGAACATGAATCTGCTTCGGTTAGTGAACTAGAAGCAATCAATAAGAATGATATCCCTATGCTGATTCCATTCATGCAGACCATCAAAGGCGGGAAACAAGATAGAACAATATATGAACCTATTCTTGTCCCTGCACATAGATATGAAAAAAATCCACTTCCGATCCCGTCCAAATGTATAGAACAGGGAAGATGGAGTTTTTCATCAGATCTCATGTTCGATGGAGGTAACGAATTTCTTCATGAAGAGAGAAAAAGACGATTCAAGTCAGCCAAAATAAGAGTGAATCCATCAATTATGGGCAATGCATTAAGATCCCTTAACCCCCAAGAGGCGATTTGGGATGGGGTGATGACTCAAATGAGTGTTTTAGGCATTGGCCAAAGTGAAATACCTACCAATTCATTTATAGAATTGTCTAAGACTCAGAAAAAAAAGGTTGAAGATTATAAAATACATTTCAGGGACGTAGAAGGTCAATGTGGATTAGCAGTCATTATAAACAATGAAATTGTTGGACTAGAGTTCTATGGAAGCAGTAAGGCATGGAAAGAGTTCAGAGAGGAAATAATTAATGGTTTCGCAATGGAAGCGATCATTAGAGGAGATAATGAAGCTAAAACGCCTAATGATGGATACTTGGAAATAGTCTTACACGCTTTTGAAGATGTAGTACAAATGAACTTTGAAGAACAGCCAGGCACTGGTCTTGGAACTGTTATTAAATTTTCATCAAAGGACTCGAAATGGGCCGGAATAACTCTGGTGTATGAGAATGCTTTTGCCCACTTTTATGTTACTGGAAAATCAAAACTCCCTGAAACCGAACGAATTATGAGTGGAAGCCTTATTCGCGACTTGACACGACAGACTAGACTCCCACCTCAAAGACCAGTAGATTTTACTCAAAGACAGCAGCTTTAAAAGCGGAAGACAAAAGATAACTTTCTTGAACTTCCTATAATCAATTTTTTTCATTTTTTTTATCAAAATTAGATAATACATATTCTCCATCTGCCCGAACTTACCACTTTAAGAGCTATCAAGAAACCAAGAGATCGAATCTTGGTGGAATGCAATGGAAAGAAGAACTGCAAAAACAATGAGTTTAAATATCATACTTTTAGGCTTAGTAAGTTTTCTTACGGATATTAGTTCTGAAATGATGATGCCAATCCTCCCCCTGTTTATCGTAGCTTTAGGTGGTGCTGGTTTGGCTGTCGGACTAATTGGTGGTTTGGGAGACAGTCTTTCAAGTATATTGAAGCTTATTTCAGGTTATTGGTCAGACAAAACTGGGGCTAGAAAACCATTTGTATATTCAGGTTATTCAACGTCTGCTGTATCAAAATTTTTTTTTGCTTTCGCGACAACATGGACACATATTCTAATCCTTAGACCTTTAGAAAGAGTCGGAAAAGGATTAAGAACTGCACCAAGAGACGCTATTATCGCTGATTCTATAAGCAAAGAACAACTGGGCAAAGGTTTTGGCATTCATAGAGCTATGGACACCGCGGGAGCAATTATCGGTTCTATTTTAGCTCTTATTTTTGTTTGGTATTTTAATTTGACCTTCATTGCAATTTTTCTAATCGCGGCCTTTATAGCATTACTGGCTCTCATACCACTTTACTGGGTTAAGGAAAGAAAAAAAGAAAAGCCTGAAAAATTGACCTTAGAAATCGGGTTAAAAGGTCTGTCTGACTCCCTGAAATTTTTTATTCTAGCAGCTACAATATTTGCACTTGGCAATTTCAGCTACATGTTTTTCATACTCAGAGCTCAACAATCCTTTACTGAGGAAATGGCTATTATTATTCCCATTTTTCTGTACATTCTATATAATATAGTTTACACTATCTTCTCGATTCCTGCAGGTGGTTTATCTGATAAAATTGGTAGAAAGAATGTAATCATTTTTGGATATTCTCTATTTGGATTGACTTGTATAGGATTCGCATTTTTTCAATCTTTTACTTCTCTTATAGTCCTTTTTTCACTCTATGGCCTAGTTCTCGCGCTAATCGATGGAAATCAAAGAGCTTTTGTATCTGATCTCTCCTTAGAGGACTTAAAAGGAATTTCTCTTGGAACTTATCATACGGCTATCGGTCTTGTAATTTTGCCCGCGAGTATAATTGCGGGTGTATTATGGGATATTAACCCAACTATGATGTTCTTTTATGGCGCGGGTATGTCTTTCATAGCAGTTATTTTTCTAGCTTTTATGCAAAAAAGTCAGTAAAAAATCAAACAATTCATTAATAAAGTAAGTTTTCGAAAACATAATCAACTATTGATTCATTGTGAAAAATAAACCGTATAATGATTTGCTATTGACTAACGTAAAATTAATTGTCACCCTTTAGTTTGAATTTGCTCAAGAACAGGGGATGATACCCTTGTAAAATGAATATTCAGAAGTATTATCGACACCAAAAATCTTTTATATAAAGTCACATAACAATTCTTACCAAGATTACTTTGGAGGGTTCTTTATTTTCCCACGGAGGAATCAAGTTTATCGCCACAAATGAAAATCGTGAATCTCCTTCTGTTTTATTCAGTCCTCCGTGCAACATGATTAACAACTACACTAATTCTTCTACCTTCCAACCCAGCTTTAGCTTCTTTAACTATTTTTATTTCTAAGCCTCTAAATCTCGTTTAGAGGGGCTTAGGGGGTTATTTCTGTTGAAACATAAAGTCCCTATTAACAATGGTGTGATTCCGGATCAGTCCTCGGATTTAGAATCAGTCAAGATTAGAGAAACTATCCCAACTTTAGATCAATTATCGAACGTTTCTATAACTGTAATAGAACAAAACACCTCTGCAGAACCGCAGATAGTAATTGATAATAAACATGTTGACCGTGAGAATCTCCTCAAATCTTTAGAAAAGAGAGTGAAAACTACCAGAAAACACATCATCATGTCCATAGTGAATGCACAAACAGGTCATCTTGGAGCATCATTA
>JAECRX010000023.1 GCA_016292335.1 Candidatus Sifarchaeum subterraneum
CTTGCAACGATTAAAATTGCAGAAAAAATCATTAGAGCGGACTTCCATCCGCTATATTTCGCAAGATGGTATGCAAGTAATAAGAATCCCAATCCTTCGACTAGATACAACATATGCTTCTAAGACGCGTATATAATAAATAATTTCTGGAAAATGTCTTCGCATTTCTAGTAAAAGTCTTCGCATATCTTTTTTAAGCCACTAGAGATCTTATAGCTTCTTTAAACAAAACTCTGAAGGGATTACTAATAATATGTTAGATATAGAATCAATTAAAAATGCATTTGGACCTTATTTATACAAAGTGGTCTCGTAAACTATTCACTCCAGAAGGAGTGGGTTTCCTTGAGGTGTTTCTATGAAATGCCAGATGGTGGAACAAGGATTACCTATGGGTAGTTGCCTTACAAAAGTGTCCGATGGAACTCTAAAACAGGCATGCAAAGTGACCTTAAAAAAGAAAGACAATTTGTGGTATCGACTGATAAAAAGCATTCATCTTTCTCGTCCAGAAGATTATTTATCGATTTATCAAAGCGGATGTTCTCACAATTGTTTAAAATGCCATTCATGGTATTTCAGCAAAGTTGTTGACGGTCATTATTACTCTACGGACGAAATTGCAGAAAGAGTCTCCGAATACGAAGAAATGGTTACTGTAGAAGAGCCACGTAAGCGATCTTTAATGTATTATGCAACAGATCTGTGTAGACATTGTGGCTCATGCATAATTAAAGGCGAATATGGTCCTCTTTGCCCTCAAAAACTATTTCCCTCTCAGATAATATTAAGTCCTCAAGGCTACGGTCCTGCACGAAATATTGTTGCATTCACGGGAGGAGATTTAACCTGCAGTGCAGATTTTTATGTTCAAGTTACTGAAAGAATCAAGACACGCTGCAAAAAGAATATGTGGGTGTAGAGGAAGGAGCTGAAGAAATAGAAAAAACAGAAAAAACGATTAAGAGTCTTGTTTTTTTAATAAATCTTGTAGTATTTCCTTCATTTCATTAAAGTCATCTTTTAGTGTCTTAATTTCTTCTTGTTGTGTAGTTATTTGTGCTTCAAGTTTTTGTTTCTCTTTTTCCAATTGATTAAGTCTACCAACTCCTTCTCTACTGAAGGGTGCTTTCATATATTCGAACGCTATCCAATTTAGATCATGTCTATCAAAATAGTTTTCCTTGCTTCCCGCAACTTTATGTCCCATAATTGCTTCTGCTAAATCATTATCTATTGGTGCTTGATACAGAACTTTTCTAAAAGACTTACGAATCAAATGTGTCCAAATCCTATCTGAATCAAGACCAGCGTTTTTTACTGCTCTCTTAACAATAAGAAGACAATTATTTTGTTTTATTCCTGTTTTTCCTTCCCTTAGATTAAGATAATAATCCTTAGCGACAAAGATCGGATCGTCATCTTTTGGCAGCCATCCTTTGGCTTCTTTTCTCCAATCAATATAGGCTTTTAATGATTCAACTGCTTCATCTTGCAAAAAAGCGTAGTAATAACCAAGGCCAAAGAGCGAAAGCTTACTATCAATCTCGGGAGTAATTTTTAAACGAATTGGAACTTTTAATTCTGGATATAATTGATCTTTAACCATTCCATAGGTTAAATTCTGAATTACATTGACTCGAACACCACTTTGAAAGAGGAAAAGAATAAGAGCACGATTTCTGATACTACCTGAACTGTCAGCTATTCGATAAATTTCATCTTTTGAAGGAATATGCTGAACATTTAACTTTTTTTGTACTACTCTAACTTTATCTCTCCTCTTGAAATTCACTTCGATCTCATTTTCAGCAAAAAACAACTTTAAGGTTGCATAAAGTCTTTTTGCGCTTGCAGTTTTTCTTTCTTCATTATACTGATTCTTAATTTTTCTGTAAATCAATCGTATTTCTTTTTGAGACATTTCAAGTAGTTTATCTGGCGTGATACCTGCTCTTTTACAAAAATGATGCATAACTGATAAGTATCCTTTGCGTGTGCTCTCATTGGTGTATCCATCAATCCAAAGACGAATAGAGCTGTAATCGAGCAACCAGCCGTAGACCTTTTCACTCTCACTTTTCTTTCTGAATCGTCCATAGGTATCGTGATTTTCTCCTGGGGCTTTTTCTAATTTTTTCTTATAAAATCGAAGAAAAGAGTTTATAGGTGCGATTATGCCTAATACAGTATTAACTTTTAGATTTTTTGAGAGTTCACGCTCTGCTTCCTTAATTAATTCTTCGTTTTCCTCTGGAGTGTTTTCAAACAGCATTTCGATGTCTACTTTAACAGTATTACAAAATTTGTTTAATCCTAGTAAATACTCTTTCTGAGTTTTTTTACTTCGATATTTCGTAATCCAGTCTATTACTTCATCGTAATTCAATAGCCAATTATATATTTTTCTGGGATCTTTTTTTAGAATGTTAGATAAGATTCTCAACATCCTTTTTAGGGTTGTTTTTCTTAGATATTAAATGAATGTTACATCCTATATCTGTCGTCGAATTGACAGCTACCTGCGTTTCCTCTGATATGCATCAGGATTCTATCTTCAACAACCTATTTAAAAGAAGGGGGACTGTTGTGAAAGTGAAACACAAGGTAATTCGTTCCTTCTCTGGAAATTTTGGTGTATTTGCTAAAACTCAGAAAGATTGGGAGATATTATTAACTCTTGTTGGTGAAGAGGCAATTTAAAGGCTTTATATCGATATATAACAAAAATAGGCAAAGATAAGACTATTTAATTTGAAAAAAACGTTTACTCAATAGCTAAAAGAATTCCAAAAACTTTTACTGCTAATTAATGAGTTTTGACTAAAAAATGTGTAATTGAAACAATAGGATCAATTCTCGAAATTTTAAGCGGACCTATTTTCTTATAGCCTACGAAATAAGGAGGTAGTCTTATAAGCATCTTTGCAAAAACCATAACTATGAAATTCAAAGTCATCGTCAGAGAAGGAGAAGACGGATGGTACGTGGTTGAAGTCCCTTCGCTTCCAGGTTGTATATCTCAAGGAAAAACGATGGAAGAGGCCATTGAGAACATAAAAGAAGCCATTGAACTGTATCTTGAGCCAGATGAAGACGTTCTCTCGGTAAGTAAAGGACAGGTAATTGAGGTTACGATTTGACAAAACTGCCTGTGATTTCAGGAAAAGAAGCAATTAAAGCATTGGAACGGGCAGGCTTTGTTATAGTCAGGCAACGCGGAAGCCATATCAGGATGAAAAAAGTTACATCAGAAATAACTATCAAAATAACCATACCTTTACATGAAACTCTTGATAGAGGGACACTCAAGAGTATAATCAGGAGCGCAGGACTTACTGTGGAAGAGTTTGTAGAGTTGCTGTCAGGAAAAGTCAGATAAACAGGACGTAAAGAAGAGATATTTCGGTAAGCGAGAGGGAGAAAGAAGACTAGTTACTGGGAGCTGTGATGAGAACAACGTAGAGCAAATCAAAATAACTATTTTTTTATCTTTTGGGTAATAACGGTATCTTGAACGTATAATTTCTGGTAACTTGTAAGATCTGCTCATTAACAACAATCTTTTAAATTTGTAAAAGGAAGAATTAAATACCAAATATTATTCGATCTTATTCATACTGCAGGGATTTTATGAAATGCCAAATGATTGAACAAGGATTTCCTATGGGCAGTTGTCTTACAAAAATGCCAAACGGAACTCTAAAAAGAGCATGTGAAGTGACGCTGGAAAAAAAAGGTGATATTTGGCAGAGACTGATAAAAAGCATTCATCTTTCTCGTCCAGAAGATTATTTATCGATTTATCAAAGCGGATGCTCTCATAACTGTTTAAAATGCCATTCATGGTATTTCAGCAAGGTTTTTGAGGGTCATTATTACGCAACTGATGAAATTGCAGAAAGAGTCGCCGAATACGAAGAAATGGTTACAGTAGAGGTGCCCCGTGAACGTGCATTAATGTATTACGCTACAGACTTATGCAGGCATTGTGGAGCATGTATTATTAAAGGTGAATATGGTCCTCTTTGCCCTCAAAAATTATCTCCCTCTCAGATAGTACTGAGTCCGCAAGGATATGGTCCAGCACGTAATATCGTCGCATTTACAGGAGGAGATTTAACCTGTTGTGCAGACTTTTACTTTCAAGTTACTGAAAAAATAAAGGCGCAGTGCGAAAATATTTGGGTGTTACTGGAAGCTAACGGTTATGGATTAACTCCAAACAATCTGGATAAGTTTAAAGATGCAGGCGTTGATTCGTATTGGCTTGACATAAAAGCCTATGATGATGAAATATATCAAAAGTTGTGCGGAACAACGAATAAGTGGATATTGAAAGCACCTGAAGAGATCATTGATCGCGGATTTGTGCTGGAAGTTCTTACACTTTTTATCCCCAGTTGGGTAGAAACCGACCAAATAACCAAAATCGCTGAACTAATTGCGGCAATAGATCCAAACATTCCATTTTCGATCCTCGCCTTTTTCCCAGAATACAAATTGCAAGATGTTCCACGTCCTACACTAATGCAAATGTTAAAATCATATTTTGCAGTGAAAGATGTTGGGCTGAAGAATGTTCGGCTTGGAAATATTGGTGTTTTTGCTAAAACTCAAAATGAATGGAATACCTTATTAACTCTCGCTGGTGAAGATGCGCTTTAGTATGTTATGTGATTAGATAAGGGACGACCAATATGAATTCTAAAAATAATAACAATATTGTTGAGCGAATCTATTATAAACAAGCCTTAATGACAGTTATTTCAAATTTTGAAGAAGTTCTAAGAGAATATGTCTACGAA
>JAECRX010000190.1 GCA_016292335.1 Candidatus Sifarchaeum subterraneum
AGTCCCGCCCGAGGGGAGTAATACTTCAGCATCTCGAATAAGGCGTTGTGGAACATACCCCTCCATGCAACCCCAACCAGCAAAAATGTTTATTGTTTTTTGTCCACACCTCACTGCTGCTTCAGTGGCCCAGAACTTCGACATCGCGTTTTCAACATCGCATCGTTCACCCTTATCTCTCAACCAAGCTGCTTGATACGTCAACAATCTGCTAGTTTCGTAGTCCATGTAAATATCAGTTAAATACCATTGGATAGCCTGAAGGTGACTAATGGGCTTACCATACAGAACTCTCTGATTAGAATATTTCACTGCTTCGTCAAGGCACGCACTTACAACTCCAAGAGCCGACGCTGTAATGCCAGGCCTACCTACATCGCTTATCGCTTTTAGCGACACTTTAAGTCCATCACCTTCGTTTCCAATGAGATTTTCTTTTGGTACTCTGCAGTTTTCAAAGATTAGTTCACCAGTATTACAGCCCTTCAGCCCAAATTTCTTTTCTTCATGTCCAGGGCGGAAACCAGGTGTGTCCTTTTCAACGATAAAAACGCTAAGCCCCTTTGGTCCTTCACCAGTCTTAGCGACTACTCCAAGTATATCCGCTATGTGCGAATTCGAGATAAATACCTTTCGTCCATTAATGACATATTCATCCCCATCACGCTCTGCTGTAGTTTGCATGGTAAAAATATCGGATCCTCCAGTTGCCTCGGTGAGCCCTAAAGCGCTTATTTTTTCACCGTTTGCCATTGAAGGTAGCCATTTCTGTTTCTGATCTTCTGTTCCGAAATATAGAATGGGAGCTTGACCTAAGTGGCAGACTTGCAGAGTATTTGCCATCGCTGCAGATATTCGGCCTATTTCTTCTAAAATAATCATTCTATTAATATGTCTGTCTTTTATCGCCATTCCGCCATACTCTGGAGGGATTAGTACGCCCATAAATCCAAGTTTAGCCATTTTTTCGACAATGTCCATTGGGACATTGTCATTTTCCTCCATCCACTCAACTCTTGGTGCAATTTCCTTTTCAGCGAAATCACGCACCGATTTTCTCAAAATTTCCTGCTCTTCCGTAAGAGCAAAATCCATATTAACATCACCTTGTAAGTTGTTGTCATCTTAAAGTTTCTATTTCTCCGAACCTGCCCGCTATTTCAAAGGTGCAAGAGAAAAACTTAACGGCAGGCTGATACGTTAAATATGCTATTGGTTTAATGATGATCTAAAAAGTTTTCGCTACTTTCCTTTTTCGGCTCTCATTTTTTCGTTTATTTCAAAATATCAAAAAATCTAGAAGTATTATCTGGACTGGAAGCTATAAACTTTCAATAACTATTCTACGCTTATATATAAGTACGTATATTTTTTCATATGTTAATAGAAGTATTTGTTCAATTAACAGTAAAAAAAATTGATATTTTAACAGAAAAATTTATAAGCAATAGACAAATGGTCGTATAAAAAAATTCTGAATTCACATAGAAGGTTACAATCTTGGCTAATGGTATCAATTCTAGATCAGATGGAAATTACCACGATCAAATGGATATGATAGAAAAATGTCCCGATTGTGGAAGTGAAGATATTGCCACTGACGAAACGAGAGGAGAAAAAATCTGTACAACCTGCGGAGTAGTCATCCTTTCACGAATGATTGATACAGGAAAAGAATGGAGAGCATTTACAGCTAACGAACAGAAAAAACGAAGCCGAACCGGATCACCGATGAAACTCACAATTCATGACAAAGGATTGACAACAATGATTGGGTGGGACGATAAGGATGCCGCGGGGAATAAATTGAGTTCAAGAAGACGTGCAGAAATTTATCGACTTCGTAAATGGCAAATGGGACCTAGACTATATGATTCAAAGGGTAAAAACCTTACACAAGCATTAGCAGAACTTGAACGGCTATCAAGCCAATTAAGTATTTCTCAAAGCCTTAAAGAATTTACTGCATTGATTTATAGAAAAGCTTTTGACAAAGGATTAGTGAGAGGAAGAACAATTGATGGTATGATTGCTGCATCTCTCTACGCAGCTTCACGTATCAGAAAAGTTCCTAGACCCCTGGCTGAAATCGCTAACGAATCTAGAGCTAATAAAAAAGAGGTTGGAAGATGTTATAGACTATTAATCAGATATTTAGATTTAGAGATTCCAGTTGCTGATCCGATGGACTACGTTGCTCGTTTTGGAGAAGAATTGAACTTATCAAGTAAAGCTCAAAAACAGGCTTACAAAATACTTGAAAAAGCGAAAAAAGAAGGCTTATCTGTAGGAAGGGATCCCCCAGGACTTGCAGCATCTGCAATTTACATATCTAGCATTTTGGAAAACGAGCGAAAAACACAAAGAGAAATAGCTTCTCTAGCTCGGGTTACAGAAGTTACAGTTCGAAACAGATACAAAGAACTTGTGAAAAAGTTGGAAATAAGTTTCGTTATTCAAAAATCACCATATAAAATTTTTAATTCAAAATAAAACATTTCTTCATAAATTCAATTAAAAAACTCAATATAGACACCGATTTTGAGCGAAGATATATGCTCTGATGCCCTTTTTCAGGGCGCCTAATTTTTCCTTTTTGGATCAGCATGAGGAGACGTTCTTTGACTTTTCCCTCTTTCTTCACTTTTTAGAAATGTACTAACCCTGCCTCCGTGATTTCCCGCGTAAGAGTAAGTTTTCAGCCCATAGGTGCTTCTTTTGTTTACATAACTATGACTATTACTATACAACTTATCACCTCTCCTAATAGAAACTGAAAACTTGGGAAAAAAAATTCTTTAATTATGGACGAACATTACTATACAGATTATTACTTTTTCCGATAAGAAATAAAAATTTGAACAGAAAAATTTTTAAATTATGAACAAATAATCAAAGAATGAAAAAACTATCTTTAATGACAGAACATGAAAGTTCGTTAAAAATTTTAGATTGTGAAAAGAAATGAGCGAAATAACCGTTTCAGATTGCATAGGTTGTGGCATCTGCACTACAGTTTGCGCAAATAACGGGATTAACGGCTCTCCTGTTACCTTTAGAAAAGAATTGGGCGGGTCAGAGGACTTCCTACTAAAAATAACAAATGGAAACATCAAAATGACAGACGTTAGACTCTGTGATAACTGCAGAACTTGCACAGAATATTGTCCAACTGGGGCCACAGATGAAGTTTTAGATATCCTCACTCAGATGCGTCATAATTGGACTCGTGCGAGAAGGCGCTATTTGGAACGCTAAAAAACTTTATTTGTGGCTATTAATTCTTTTTTTGGTAAGTTGATGTCTGTTCATATCTATGTATTGGCATAAAGATACTTTTTTTGTAACTATTAAGTTCGTCGTGGGTTTTGGGATTTGAAAGCAAAGTGTCCCACGTTTTATCGATATACACAAAAAGTAGAAGAGTGGAACCCGAAATCCTTTAGCTTACAAAAAACAGGATTGTATCATTTAACTTCTCAGAAACTTTGTTCATGTAATGGAAAAAATAGAGAAGATGAGGGACTCAAACAATTCGCCCTAGAGCTCATATCCCTTTTTCAAGGGGCAATCCAAACAGCGAAACACAGGCGAAAATCGATCGAATAAAAAAATAAGGAGGTAGCAACTCAAACAGAAAGAAATGGAAAAAAGAGGCAAAAAAGGAGGACGACCTAGACCCAGCCATAAGAGAAAAGGAAAAGCAGTCCCTGGAAGAGAAACTGGAATCTTGCTCAACAGGGAATACAGTTCCGCAGCCGCCAAAAAATTGTTTAAATTGCTGGAAAAGAACATAGGACCCCTTTTCTTATTCGCAACGGATTTAGATATAGATTGGCATAACAACTGACCAAAAAAGGCCATCAGACCCATGGTTGTCCAAAAGAAAATATCAGGGGACTTTAGAACAGAAAAGACTCACAAAGCCAGGACATATTGCTCAGCATCGCCCAAACCTGCAAATTGAGGAATGAAAACTTCATAGAAGTCCCAAATCATCTCAGTTTTTCTAAAACAGTAGCAAACAGCCAAAGAAATCGCAAAGGAAAGAAAAGGCAACCATCTCCGCTTGTGTCCCCCAAAAAAACAAACATCTAAGAATACCGAATATGCATGGAATGAGAGAGCTCACAAGAGAAAAATCCTGCTTTGAACCACAAAAAATTTAATAATTACCTCTTTTTTTAATGATCAGATCATTTTACATCTCTAAGTTATTTATAAAAGGCAACTCAAATCCTCTCTACCACAAAAAGTCAATAGTTGCTTTATCTACAGATCTAAAAACCTTTTCTTTAATAAACTTAAAAAGATCTACTCTTTGAACCAAGGAAGTGTTGATATGCCAGAAAGTTATTTGAATGCAAGATCAACGACAGGTACAACTACAAAAGCATGGGATACATGTCCATCGAACGGTATGTGTCCAATCTGTGTCTATGACTGCAAAAATTTATGCGAAATTAGCTTATCTGCCTTTCGCGGGAGAGAAGTCCTTTATCCTCAACCAGTAGCCTTTGGAAAGAGCACTGCAGGATCAAATAAAGATTATGTGCTTGATTGGAGTCACTTTCAGATAATGGTTGATGTCATCGGTGCAAAGGGAATCGATGCAGACGAGGATATAGCGATATTCCCAAATGTAAACATAGAAACATCCGTTGGAGGTGTTCCACTCAAGATACCCGTGCTGACTGCAGGCTTGGGTTCAACACAGGTTGCCAAAAGCAACTGGGATGGTCTAGGTCAAGGAGCAGCAATCTCTGGAACAATTCAAGTCGTTGGAGAAAACGTTGTAGGAATGGATCCAACATCGGAGTTTGATAGCAAGGGGAAAGCAACACATTCTGACGATCTAAAGTACAGAGTTGAAACGTACAAAGAATTTTGGGACGGAAAATATGGAGACATAGTAGTTCAAACAAATGTCGAGGATCAGAGACTTGGTGTGGATGTTTATGCACTAACACAATTAGGAGTCGATATAATAGAAAGAAAATGGGGTCAAGGTGCCAAAGCAATTGGTGGCGAGGTCAGAATATTCGATATAGAAAGAGCGAAGTTACTAAAAAACAGAGGATATATTGTCATTCCTGATCCTGAAGATCGAGCTATTCAAGAAGCATATAGAAGGGGTACACTCAGATCCTTCGAACGTCACAGCAGAGTTGGTATGCCTCAACAAAAAAGCTTCGTTGAAGATATCGAATGGTTACGTGAACAGGGAGCAAAGAAGGTCTTTTTGAAAACGGGAGCATACAGGCCTGCCGTCGTCGCATTTACGATGAAATGTGCGTCTGAAGCGAAAATTGATGCGTTAACCTTCGATGGTGCTGGCGGAGGAACGGGTATGAGTCCAGTGCCTATGATGCAGGAATGTTCTACACCAACAGTTTGGCTGCAAGCACAGGTTCAAAAATGCATTGAAATTTTGGAACAGAAGAACAAGCATATCCCAGACATTGTAATGGCAGGTGGTTTTATAAGTGAAACACAAATTTTCAAATCTATTGCGATGAGCAACTACGGAAATGGAAATGGTCCACATGTTAAATGTATTGGAATGGCCCGCGCTCCAATAACCGCGGTCATGAAAGCATCATACTTCACAGAATTGTCAGGATCAAATGAATTGCCAGCTAAATTTACGAAGCTTTACGGCAATGAACCGAATCAATTTTTCATCTGTTCTACAGAGCTTGAGGAAAGATTTGGAGCAGATTACAATAAGATATCTCCTGGTGCAATAGGACTTTACAGTTACTACTATGACCGAATTGGCACTGGATTAAAACAATTAATAGCAGGAGTTAGGAAATGGGACCTAAAACTATTAGATAGAAGAGATTTAGCCTCACTGACAGAAAGAGCAACAAAAGTGACAGGTATTCTACCAATCGAAGAATTTGAACATGATTTAATGGAGAGCATTCTATTAGATTGATTAATAGAAAATTAACTCCCACATATTTGGCCATCTTTAATCTCAAGACAAAAAGAAGAAAAACAATATAACTCGCAGTCATACCCACCGATTGACATGTTTTCAGAACATTCGGGGCATTCAACAACCCCTGATTTCCCCAACATTGTTAAATCCCCTATCTTTTTCTGGAATTCTAAAACAAACATGTCCATATTTTCTACTTTTTCTTCTTAACATCTTCAGTTTAAATTTCAAATCAAATAAAGATGTCCAAAAAGATAAAAAGTTTATGAAAATTTATTTAAGAGAGAATAACTGGAGTTATCATATGTTTAGTAAAAATTTTCAGATGTAGAATATAACAGAATATAATGACATAATTTTCTGATAATAAATGGCACTATGCGTTTATTCAGCTCTAGAAACTCAGAAAATGAAGAAATAATCAGTTTATTTGGAAATAAGATGTTTTTACTATCTTATAAAAATAAGAAACTCAAGAGATAAGAAAAATGTCACTTGATGACCTAGATCTAACCATATTGAGAGAATTACAAAAAGACGCAAGAATCAGTCATAGGGCCCTAGCAAGAAAGCTTAACATCGCAACAGGCACCGTCCTTCATCGAATCGAAAAACTTATGGATAAAGGGATATTAAAAGGATTTGAACCTGTGATTGATCTAGAAAAAATTGGATATGATCTAACTACTCTAACTCTGGTTCGTGTTAAAGGTGGCCATCTTCGTGAAGTGGGAAAATATCTGGCCGAATTTGACAACGTAGTATGTGTTTACGATATTACTGGCGAATACGATGTCGCGATTGTATCAAAATCCAAAGGACGAAAAGATCTTGATGAATTTTTAAAAACCATTCACACTCACGATTGGGTGGAACGTACAGTCACTAGCCTAGTACTAAATGTAATAAAAGAGGACTTTAAGAACATTCTGATTCCTACAGAAAAGTTCGAACGACCATACGTACGTGATCCATTTTTGTTTTAAATCCCCTCATAGAAAAATAAAGAACCTTTTGGACTTCCTAGGGCTACCAGAAGAAACTTTGGGAATCGAAACAAAAGCTCCCTTAAATGCTACGAAAAATTGCTGTAAAAGGATCCACTTGAAAGAAAATGCACAAAACAAAAGACTTATGATTAATCCCAGGATCTATAGTTAGTTAAGATAAGATCTCATGACCTAACTTTTGACAGGAAAAAATTTTCTTAGAATGTTTACTGGTTAAAAGCAAAGAAGAGATGGAAACGGATTATTTATTTTCTCAGGTTTGGTAAAATCTTCAATATATGAATGGTTGCATTGGCAACATCAAATATAATTTGTTTTTTTTAGGTATATTTTATTGCAATCATCTTTTAGCTTTTGTATGTAGCTTTTTCTTTTGTATAAGAATTAGTTGAATTCACGGTTATTCCTCGAAAATTCTTTCTAGATTAAACAGTAGCATATATTTTTGGATATTGTCTGCTGTTACCAAAAGATTAAAAAACCGATTTAAGATTGATTTAACATTTGTTCAGATTTTTTTGTTAAAATTTGATAAACTTTCAATTTAAACCATAAAATTTATAAAAAATTCTTGAAATACTAGACTCAACCAATCAAACGTACAAACCACTTAATAACTATCTAAAGGATGTCTGTCGATATTCAAACATTTTCTAATACTATACTCATCAATGAACGCCTTGAATACAGAAAAAATATTCAGGAGAATATTCATTTGAAAAAGAAAGATAACGACCATGAAACAAAAGTGATGTCGTTTTTAGAGTTTGTAAACCAAATTTTGGATGGAAAAATTTTCTTCAAATCTGTAAAAACAACTAC
>JAECRX010000024.1 GCA_016292335.1 Candidatus Sifarchaeum subterraneum
TCGTATAACAGAATCGGTGTATGTGAAGTTGCAGATCGACTCTTTTCACTATTTTTCCCTGTTCTCGTTATTTTCAGTGTTTTATTGTTAGCTACAACCATTCAGATGGCCCCTTTTTGATCATTGTATGTTTTCTAAAAGATTATTGTCGGTGACGATGAAGATTTATCAAATAAATTACTTGCTCTATTCTAAAGTTATATTAAAGACATAGTAAGGTTGGTTTTCAACCTTATTTAATTTGCCCTTTAATTTGTAAGATAATACGTTGAAACATAATTTTTATCCAATATCCCAAATTATGACGATAAATAAAAATTTTTATGTTTTGAAACCAAACTAACCTCCTTATATGCATGAGAGAGAGGGTCTTGAAATTAAAAGAAAATCATTGGGTTAAATGAAGAACTTTCACTGGATCAGAAAACATAATATTAGTAACTAATCATAAATATACAAACAAAAGAAGCACCTATGGTCAAAAAACCTACTCTCACGCAGGAAATCACGGAAGTAGAGTTATTACATTTCTATAAAGTGGAGAAAGAGGAAAAAGCCAAAGAATAACTGGCTCTTTCGCACAAAAGGTGAGCTGAAACGTACGAGTTCCTCCTTTGTGGCACAACATACCTTCCACTTGAATTTGTTCAGTTATTTATGGCCGTGACTATAGCATACATTTCGCCGAAAAATAAGTATTTTCCTTTTATTTAGCGGTGATCAAATTGGATGAAAGAGATCTGGAAATGCACAAAAATATATTGAAATTAACTGGTTCCATCCAAGAAATTCAGGAGAAACATATCACTCTGATCAATAATTTTTATGATCAAGCGATTCATAAGTTTAATTCCTCTGAAAACAGATCTTTCCAAAAAGATAATGTTCTTGACGCTATAAATAAGATACAAGAAAATGTCATAAGTCAGATTAAAGAATTAAACAGAGATATTTCAAAACACGTGATTAAAAGGTTTAATCTAATCGTTGAATCGTCTTTTAGCAGAATGGAAAGTAAAATGACAAAATTGAGAGATCTGTTAATTGAGAACTATCCTGAATTTAAAATTTTGAACATCTTGGAAAAAGAAAAGAAAAGAATGAAGTACTCAGACTTATCCAAGATGTTAGACTGCTCGGTTGCTAGCATTCGAAAGTATGTAGCGAAATTAGAACGTCTGGGTTTGGTGAAAATCGATAAGTCGAGTAGACCTCATACCGTGTTTTTATGACATTTTTAGTCCATTGCGAGTCATCTTCTTCCATCTCAAGCTTCGGACTTTCATCGATGGTTTGTCTCATGCGCAAAAGCATACTACGATTTTTTCAACAAAATAATTCCAAATGAAATATTAACAGGATTTCAAATAAAATTAAACAAATATAAGAAGATGACATGAATTCATTAGCTGCAGACAAAGAGCATTAGAAGAAATGAGTAAAGCTTTAAAAATTCTAGGAGAACTGAGTTCAAAAAAAAGAAGTATTGTCACGACTTAAAAACAAAATCAAAAAAAGATAAAGGGTTAGTTTCAACGTCTAACAACTAGTTTTCATGTTTTATAAATATCAAGCAAGAAAACCCCCCGACTTGTTGGTAACTTCGTTGCGGATAGAGATCAGAATTCGACTGTAAATTCTTAAACAGAGAAGAAACTACCCGTAGAATCTAAAGGGAGGAAATCATTGTATCGTTGAATTAAGAAGCTTACCTACTTGTCGATAAATCCACTAACCTAGATTCGTTCAACCAGTTTTTGAAAGAAGATATATTTATACAGAAATCATATTAGTAAGTACTCGCAGGATAATTTCCAAATAACCAATAATGTGTGGGAGCATCATGTCCGCTGTAAAAAGCGCTGTGGTAAAATTCCTAGGACAACTCCAGGAAATTAAAGACAAAAACGAACGGAAGCTTGAATCGAACTTAGAGGGGTTGAAACGTTCATCCTTACCCAGAACAAAGTCTTCTTTTTCTTATTCCGAAGTAGACCAAATTTTGGACAGTTTTAATGCTGAAATGCTTGAAACATTGAAAGGAATTTTTTCTGAACTTTCAGTTACTGCCAGCGGAAGTATAAAGGCAGCTATTGATGAATCGATAGCCCAACTTTCAGGAATAGACGTCGACACCGAACTATTAGATCAAATTGCTAAACTCCATACCGAATTAGAAGAAAAAGAAAAAAATATCCAAGATCAAAAAGCCATAATCGAGAAAAATGAAGACCAAATTAAAAATTTGGAAAATAAAAGCGAAGAACAAGAATCGATCATGAATGAACTTCAAGGAAAAATAGAAGAACAAATAAGTGAGTTAAATCTAAGCCAAGAAAAAAATGAAGAACTGCAAATAGAAATCAAAGAAATTAAAGAAGATAACGAAATGATTAACAATCAAATAATGGATTTGGGAGAAAAATTAATGCAAAATCGCATTGAAATTGAAGAATTGCAAGCAACCATTGGGGATAAAGAGGCAAAAATTGAGGAGTTGAATGTTTTAATACAAAATTTAGAAGAAGAAGAAAAAAATAGGGAAGAAGCTCTCTCTAACAGTCAAAATAGAATTAAAGAACTTACATCCCAAATAGAAAATTTAAAAACTCAAATGGAAGAAGAAAAGGGAAAGTTAGCCAGTTCTCTTCAAGAAGAAATAAATCAGAAGATATCTGAAATAGAATCTCTACAAAATGACTTGAATAAAAAGAATGAAGAATTGGAACGGAATTCAAAATTGATTGAGGATCAAAGTATCGAGATTCAGAAGTTGAATACTTCTCTTGAAGAAGAACGCGCTCAAATTGCCACGAAAAATTCTGAAATTGAGGAATTGTCAAGAGAAATCGAATCAAAAACCCAATCTATCGAGGAATTGACCCCTAAACTTTCAGAGGCAGAAGATGCTTTGAAAGCCAACAACCTCATGATTCAGGACCAAAATGAAAAAATTGAAGAATCCAGAAAGACCATTGATGATCTTCGAGAAACAACTAGGAAAAAAGACTCTGAAATTTTTGATCTTCAAACTTCGATCGAAGATTTAGATTCAAAAGTAGCAGATCTTCAGGATGAAATAAACGAGAACAATCTGAGAATTGAAAAAGAGCGTGCGCAGTTTGCTGAATTACAATCAGAACATTCTAGTTTAGAAAACATTAGAGATACTCAAGAAAAACAGATTGAGGAACTTCAGAGAACAAATGAAGATTTACAATCAAAGATGAACTCTTACCAAAACGAAATAGCTGAAAAAGATAAGAAAATAGCCGAATTGGAAGATAACATAACAGAACTAAAAGTCGAAATTATCGAGTATATGGATAAATTCAAAGCACAAAAGACCGAATTGGAAGATTTAGAAAAACAGATTGAGGGCGAAAAAATTCTGGTGACTGGAAAAAGTTCTAGAATCATGGAATTGGAAAGAGATCTTGAGTTAAAAGATAAAACCATCGATGAACTATCATCTAATATTGATAAACTTTCTACCTTTAGTAAAACTCTAGAAAATCAGATCAATGAATATGAAACGAAAAAAGAGGAATACACCACTTCAATTGAGAGTTTGATTGGAAAATTAAATGCTTTGCAAAAGGAAAATTCATCTAAACGAGATAAGATAGGTGAATTAGAAAAAGAAATAGCGAAAAAAAGTTCTGAATTTTCAGATTTGAGTGGAAAATACAAAGATCTTGATGCGGAAATTCTAAATCTAAAGAAAGAATTAGACGAGGAAAAGGCTAAATCGGATATGAAAAGTTCGAAAATTGATGAATTAAACAGAGAAATTGATGCAAAAACTACAAAAATCGAGGAATTAGATTCCAAACTTTCAGAAACTGAAGCTATTTTTAAAAATAATGAAGATCTGATTCAGACTCAGGATTCCAAAATAGATGAATTAAGAAGTACCATTGGAAGTCTGCGAGAAACAATTAGGAAAAAAGAAAGTGAAAATTATGAGTTGCAAACTTCGATCGAAGATTTACAGGCAAAAATAACAGAGCTTCAAGGAGAAATCGAGGAAAAACATACAAAATTCGAGCGTGAACATTCTCGTCTGGAAGAACAACGTGAAAAAAATGAGGGATTAATGGTAAAAATTCGGAACTTAGAATCTGAAATAGAGGGAATGAAAACATATATTGAAAGAATGAAAGAGTTAGAGAATACAATTCAATCACAGCAAAAGAAAATTAAAGAAGATGAAAAAGAAAAGTTGGATCTTTCAGCAGAGATTTCATCTTTAGAAGAAAAAAGAGAAGAATTAGAAAAAGAAATTATAAAGTTTAAAGAAAAAGAAAAAGATTATAGAACTCAAATTGATACTCAAGCAGAAAATATTTCACAATTAACAGAGAAAGTAGCAGAGGAAGAAAAAGAAAAAGAAAAAATTAAAAAACAGTTGGAAGACACTTCTACACGGTTGAATAATACGCGAAAAATTCTAGAAAAGGCTCCAAAATACGATATACTGCTAATTCTTCAAACTGCAGGGCCAAGATACATAAGTGAGTTGAGCAAATCACTCGGAAGGCCAACTGTGTTGGTGAAGAGACAGGTAATGGAACTAGAAAACGAAGGTTTTGTTAAAATTGAGGGACCAGATGAAAAACTCAAAATCTCATTAACAGAGTTTTTATAAGAAAATCGATCGAAAAAAGTGAGAAAGATGAAGAAAGAACCTAAAAGACGGTTCAAAAAAATAAGATCGTTGCTTGGCAGAGAGAAAAAAGTGAGTCTCTTAGTAGACGGGCCAAATATGCTTCGTCGAATAGATGGTCATCAAATTAGATTAGAAGATATAGAAGATGCGACAAGAGAAATTGGAAAAATTCAAACCGCGAGAGTTTTCTTAGATCGATATGCGCCTGAGAGATTAATGCAAGCGATTGTCAATAGTGGTTTCGATCCTGTTGTGGCAATGGGCGACGTTCACGTTCACATGGCAATGAGTGCCATGGATATATTATTTTCCACAGATATCAATGTAGTTGCAATTGCCTCAAGACATGCTAGATGTGCACCTATTCTTCGAAGAATAAAAGAAAGAGGATTTGAATGCGCATCCATTGGATTCGACCCAGGTTATAGTATCGCTTTACAAAATGCTGCAGATTATGTTTTTAAACTTGAAACTGAACCTTATGAAGATGAATAGCCTGAATAATTCAAACAATAGCTCTAAAAAATAATAAATATCAAGTGAGAGGCCACACCGACTTGTCGGTGTAATGAATCTCGGGCCTCAGCAATGTTTTGAAACGCTTTATTTCTATCCCTCTTTGGTGGATATATTCTGCTGTAAGAATTGTAGGACAAGAGGCCTGTATGAGCGGTGCTGCGATGACGCGGGGACTTACTGATTTATCAACGAGTAGTTCACAGAGATGTGACTTCCTCCCCTCCCTGAA
>JAECRX010000191.1 GCA_016292335.1 Candidatus Sifarchaeum subterraneum
TATCCTATTGTGCCTTTGATTCCAATTAAGACTTGTTCTACAACAACTTATCGAGTTTTCATCAAAAGTGCCATAGTCGCAGCCATGAGGGGAAATGCTGCTATGAACCAAAAGGTAAAATAGTAAAATCCAAAAATATCCCTTAAAAATCCAGCAAGTGGCGGGCCAATTGTATACCCTAAACTTGCACATGTTGATAATATTCCAAACCCAAGTCCAATGGCTTCTGGCTCCATGACCTCCGAGGTGAGGGCAAAGGTCGGTGCACTAATCATTGCAGTGAAAAATCCTATGATAATTATAAGTAAAATAATAATCCAATTGGAAGAGATCAGAATTAACGGGATTAAAGCAGAAAACATGAAATTACCAATGAAAATAAACATTTTTCTTTTTCCGATCTTATCAGATAGATGTCCAAAAAATGGCGTGAGAGGAATGCTTCCAACCAGCATCAAACTCGCTACAATGCTTGCGAAGGTAAATTCAAATCCTTTTTCAGTAAAAAGAAAGTCAGGAGCATAAGTGAAGAATGCAATTGATGCTACACTAGCCAACATCCATGTAATACCCAACTGCCAGATATTGGAATTTTGAATATGTTTTTTTATATTTATCAATGAAGGAATACTTTCATCATTAGGTTTTACTTCTATGAGAATCCATGATGCTATTGCAATAATTACACTTAATACAAAGCACAAATAAAATGGAAATCTCCAACCATATGTAAGACTAAGCATGCCAAATGTGGAAAAAGCCACAATCATTGCTATAGGCATTGTCACACTAAAAATTCCCATTGCTCTTCCTCTTTCATCGTGTGGAAACCACATTGTTACTAACATTGGAGCACCAATAATTATTATTGCTCCTCCAATTCCAGATATTAGACGGCCTATTATTGCAATCCAAAAGCTTGCAGAAATGGCTACCACTAGACTTCCGATCCCTAAAAGTAAAATTGAGAAGAGAAGTAGTTTTTTCACCCCATATCTATCAAAAAGTATTCCCCCTGGTATCGACAGAAAAATTCCTGGTAACCCGAATACCGTCATTAGGAGGCCTGCTTGAGCATAAGAAATCTCAAAAGCACTAATTAGAAAAGTCAATATTGGAGGGATGGCCTGAAAAGCAAATCCATAAATAAATACTTGAAAACAAACAATTGCAAGAATTGAATTTTTATTACTCATAGAACTCCCCCAAAAGGAAACTCCCTAATTTATGGGAGTATTGTTTTATGAAGTATGCGAAAAATTCAGTGAATAAAAAGCATAAACAATTATCTTTGAAGGAAAGTTAACAAATCTTCAAAGCATTTCTTTATTTCATCTTTATCTTGACGCTCACGATTTTTTATCTGTTCTAACTCTTGTTTTGGTATTTCATTCTGCGCTATATTGTCACAGATCATATCAATAATGGAAAAGGATGTCTTCACACTACCGCTAGGATAGATGAATCTTCCAGTGCCTACTACATCCACGTAGTAGAAGTTGAACAAATCATACTCTACACTGTCTGCATATGCTCCATATCTAAGAATGGATTGTAGCATTTTGATACCTGATTCTTTGGTTATATCTTTCCTTAAAAGCCTGCCTATACTATTCCCTATCTCTGAAAGCCTTTTTTCCTCTTCTGATGGATTGTAGTACTCCGGTGGTTCTCCAAATATCATTTTTCCCTTAACTATCCTACCTAGATTCCCCTTGGCAAGTTTTTTGTATTTTTCATACTCCTTTAGGAGAAGCCCAAGTTCCTCTGCCGATTCATTTTCAAGAAGAAAGTGGTAATATCTGCTATCAATTTGTGGTGGAATAATAACTGGCCCTTCTTTCTCTCTAGCTTCTTTGTAGATTTCCTCTAAGGTTTTCTTCTTCGAATCTTTTTTCATCCTTTTTTCCTCGCTTATCACCTAGGATTTGAACATTCTAATTAGGAAGAAAACTACTGTAAATTTTAAAGAATTAACAGACTCTTTTTCAATGATACTTGTGGACAAAATTCAGGTTGACAATTATTAAAAAAGATTTGAAAGGGAGTTAATTTCAAGTCCATCAAATTACAGCCAACAGACTATTTTGTGGGTATTGCGTGATTTATTATCTACCCAAATGCGCTAAAGATTGCCGCGTATATTATAGATATGGAGAAAATTTCGGGCTATCCAGAATTTGAATTTTACTTGTTTCGGAATTTCCTGATCTTAATTTTGAAAAGATAATTGCTTAAACAGCAACACAAGTCATTGTGCGTTCAACGCCCTCTACTGCTTGTATCTGTTCAATCACAAATTCACCTAAATCCTTCAGATCAGCTGCTTCAGCTTTTACTATGATATCATAGGGACCAGTAATAGCCGCTGCTTCCTTTACTCCCTTAATCTTTGCGACTTTTTTAGCGGCTGATAAAGTCTTACCTGCTGTGCAATTAATTAGAATGTATACGGTTACCATGGCTTTTTCACCACCTTCATTTAGATGACAAAAAATTTGGAAAATGGATGGTGAATATAGGTAATAATACTTCTATTTAAAAAGTTCACTGGTTTCGGGTGATAAAGCATACGTCGCAGACGGAAGACGTGGTCTGCGGCGCATCGACATCAGCGACCCGTCCAGCCCATTTGAGATTGAGCTGGACAAGTTTTGCCGAATTTTTCCCTTTCCAATATATATCGTGGGAAACGTCGCGGTTCATCTTCTTCCTAAATGGAGGGGGCATTCTTGCTTGATTTGATGTAAAAACGTTAATGAATGGACCCCTGCAATCTTCACGTTGATTGCTCAAATTCTTCAGATAATACTTCTTTAGCGACATCAGCTTTATTTGTTGCTATACCATCAACGCCCATTTCAACCATGCGCTTTATATCGTTAGGTTCATCAATTGTCCAAGAGAAAATAAGTAACCCGTGTTTATGAGCGTCCTCTACCATTTCCGGAGTTATATATTTCCAATTAGGCAGCATTATGTCTGCATTAGCATCTAAGGCTAATTTTACTGCATTGACTGGCTGGGATGAAAAAATCACGCCCGTCTTTATATCTGATAATTCTTTAATTTTTTTTACTACTGGATGATAGAATGAGACGATGATAACATCATCTTTCAGATTATTATTTTCGATTATTTGAATGACTTTTTCTTCTGCTCCTGAACTTTTTATTTCGATAATCAACTTTTTCTTTCCCTTAATTAAATCGATAACTTCTTGCAAAGTAGGAATCCGTTCTCCTCTGCCTGCATCCAGTTTCTTTAGTTCTTTGAGTGTCATGTCCTTGACTTTGCCTGTTCCATTTGTTGTCCTGTCAACTTCGGAATCGTGAATCACTACTACATGTCCGTCTTTACTCATGTGGACATCAATCTCCACAAGATCAGCATATGTTAAGGCTTTTTTGACCGATCTCAAGGTATTCTCTGGTTCGTAAGCCATAATGCCTCTATGACCGATGATAAAAGGTTTTTCTTTTTCCAAGGTTTTTCCTCCAGTTGATCAAATAGTTTAATCAGAGGGATCTTGTTCTTGTGCCTACCAGTAATTAGAATTTAGTAATATTTAGTTTAATCTGCCTAATTAGCAATATCGATTTTTTTTCTGAATTACGTAAATTCTAGAAGTATGCTTTTTAAGTTGTTTGAATCTTTATATTCAATAAGCTTTTTACCTACATTAAATCAACAAAAATTACTATTTCGGAGAACAGACATAATGGGAAATACCAAAATAGATAGAAAGAGCCTTAACAAAAGAAAAGATGAGTTAGTTAAAGAAATAAAAAAGCTGGATAAACTAAAGGAAAAAGGAGAAATATCAGAAGAAGAATATCAAGAAAAAAGATATGTTATTGAACGCGAACTTGTTGAAATTATGGATAGACTTACTCAACTAGGCTTTCTTTCAAGATAAGTTAAAAACTGAGTTAATGGAATTTAATAAATCCATGAACTAGCAATCGACAGGTTTGTAAGCTTCCTGCTTCATCGATCCCATAAGGATATCTTACTTTGTTTCTAAATTATTTACGTGTCTTTCACAAGCTTAATTACTTTTTTTCCAATTTCTAAAGCATGTTTATCCTCTTCAGTGAGTGTCATCTCTGTTTCTCCAGTTAAAGCTTCCATGAACCGAGGTAATTGTGAATTTGGAATTCCAAAACGAACAGATGGTCCAAGTTTAGTATCTCGAACCATGTCATCCGAGAAGAAGAATGAAATGTTGGTCCAGTTTTCACTTGACTTATCTATTACTAATTTTAGCTGTCCAAATGTGAACCAGGCTTCTTTTTTTTCTTCTTTTTGTCCTTTTTCCAAATTATAACCCCCAGAAGTTATTTCTAAGTAAATTTAGCAATTATCTTTATCATCTACCTCGTAAGAAGATCCCATCCGATAGTGTGGGGATGAATTGGGGTAGTGTAGTGGTTGGTAATTCACTTGACTAAAAACTAAAGAAACCACCACACTACCAAAGACTATATGTATGTTCGTGTTTAA
>JAECRX010000192.1 GCA_016292335.1 Candidatus Sifarchaeum subterraneum
TATAAAGAAGAACATTCTCCAAAACTCCCTCCAACCGTTTATGATTGGAGGATAAACCTGATCAAAGGACATGGATTAGCAATATTCTTTTTGAATAAAGTTATGAAAATTATCGTTGCGCGACTTGACAAAAATGGTAGAAGAGAAATATATAAAGAAGAACATTCTCCAAAACTTCCTCCAATCGTTTATGATTGGGGGATAAATCTGATCAAAGGACATGGATTAGCAATATTCTTTTTGAATAAAGTCATGAAAGGGGCAGTAGCTGAAGATGCAGACGATCCCAATCTGTTGATTGACGCTGCAAAGGAAATAAAAACGAATATCCTGACAAAATCTTGTAAGAGTTATTACTTAAAGTTTGGCGGTTTTGGTCGCCCTCCCCCTCCAATGAAAGTGGAACTGGGGCGTTCATTAGGATTTACCTTGAAACTCGATGAATTTCTCGATGCCGAAAATACGGGACTGAGTTTCTATTCAAAAATTAGTCCTTTGGAGAAGGAATTAAAAGATTTAAAAAGCGAAGAAAACCACTATCTCGGGCATTTTTCCGATTTACAAGAAGAATTAAAAAATTTCAAAATTTCTGAAGGAGAAATAAGAGCAAAAATCAACACCATGAGAGATTTTATCCTACAAAATAAAGAGGCGATAGATAAAAGTAGAAAAAGGATTGTCGAAATCGAAGAGCAGATGTCTAAACAAAAAAATAAATTGGGGAACTTAAAAACAGAAAGAACGAGATTGAACTCTGATATTGAAGAGAAGAACCGTATAATCAATCAACTTCAAATAGAAGCCAGTAATCTCCTGAGGGAGAGAGAACAACTCAGGAACGTAATTACCAGATATATCGAAGAATTAGAGCAACAAGAATCCATAATCAAAGAAAAAACTGATGAAGCTATGAAAAAAAGAGCCCGCCCCACACTTGTACGGCCCTTGCAAATTGTGAGTGAAGAACTTGCAGAAACAAGAGGAAAACTAGCTATGATCAAAATAACAGATGTTGACGAAGAAAAATACAAGACACAACTAGAGGAAGTAAACAAGCTTCGAAAATATATGGCAGAACGAGAAGAACATATTACCCACTTGAGAGAGGATTTGGAAGCTCGATTCGAGGCGTGGCTTAAAGAACTTGAGGGAACTATCGCAAGAATTATGAAAGTCCTGAACTTCTTACTTTCAGATACTTTCGGGAGAGCAAGACTCCGCGTAGAAAAACCATCAAACATCGATGAAGCTGGGCTAAAGATAGAAGTAATCACAAAAGACGGTGAATGGCGAAATTTTAAAGAATTAAGTGGTGGTGAGAGGGTTTTACTTACAGAAGGTCTAATTTTAGCACTTCATACACTGACTGACTCACCTATCCACGCTATTGATGAGTTCACACAGCGGCTAGATGAAGAAAATAGGGTAACTGCCTTCAATATGGTGCTTAAAACTCTCGAATACACGGATAGATCGAAAAACCATTTACCACCCCCACAGTTCATTATTATTTGTCCTGAAATCCTTGGAATTGAATTGAATCCAATGATACATCATGTTGAGCTTTTAGAGGTTCAGGTGAGCCAAAATTGAATAAACCAAAGTCGAAAAGGACAAATAACGGGCGTTCCCCATCTGATGATCTAAGAAAAAAAAAGAAGATTGAGCTAACCGCGCTAGAGAAATTTCTCTGGGGTCTGACAGTAAAATACAAAGGTCTCCAAAAAAAGAACCAAGTCATCCCTATATCTGAATCAGAAGAAGATCGAAAAAAAGTTTCGAATGCATATCCCCTTTTGAAACGTCCAAGAGAAAAAATTTTGGATGGCACGATCTACAAATATTTAACAAAAATGCAAAGAACAAGAGATACAAGAATTCTTCTCGAAAAGACCACACCAGAAGAGAGGTTGAAGCTACTCGCTTGGGAAGTCAGAATTCGGACATCGCCCCTTATTTTCCTCCATGGTCACACATATTTACATCTGAATCTTTTTGAAACCTTTGAAAAAAAAGAAAGAAAAGACATTCTGGACATAATTATAGATGAAGAGATACACATATTGGATGAAGAAATGGAAAAAGTCCGATTAAGGCCGCTTACTGAGTATGATATTGCGAACATGAAACAGAAATTAATGGACAAACTCATCAACAAAAAAATCCCCATTTCTTCTTTACATCAATATATTTCACACTGGGAAGCAGATATTCTTTCACAATTAATCAGAAACGAAGAAATAACTATTGTATTAGTTTTTGGAAACTTAATTGAGTTTAGAAAAGGAAATCGCGAAAAAAAGAGCGGAGATACAATTCCAACATGTCTTGCTATACCCTTTGAGAACTGACAACCCCCTCTAAATAAGGAGGAGTGTTTAAATGAATGAAGAACAGATTGGAGAGTCCGTAAGTATAGATGAAATGGAAGATCTTGATGCTCAATTGTTTGCTATCTTAACAACACGCTGGTTGGGAGGAAATAGTTCGCTAAATGTCGGGGTCCCCCAAAGAAAGTTGCTTGAAGCGTTAGGCTGTGATGATGATGGATTAGACAAAATTTTAGAGGCTTTCACCGAAGAAATCAGGAAGTTTGGATTGGAACTTGTTGAGTATTATTCGGATAACGACAAATGGTATTGTATTAAAACGGTTTATGCATGTCCAAACGAGTTGACCACAACTGAGCAAGCAGTCCTTGGAGTTATAATTTCATTAATTGAAGCTAACAAAATGGAGAATGAAAAAGAAGAAACAAATGTAGAGGCATTAAGAAACAAATTGGTTCGA
>JAECRX010000193.1 GCA_016292335.1 Candidatus Sifarchaeum subterraneum
AGGTCTATAACGCGCGCTGAAAATCCCGCTGAGACAGCAAAACTCGTGAGAGATATGGCCAAACAATTCCTAAAAGAGTAAGAGATGTCTGTTGTTCTCTGGTCACGGCTTCTTTTCGAGCAACTGCTGAACAACTAGGGAGGCTATTCTTCTCTTCTGCGCCAAAGCTCCTTTTTCAGCATGTCTCTGACAGACGCTCTGATAGCCGCGCTTCGACTCGGATACATGCCCGCCCTCACAAGTTCGTCAAGCCCCTCCAAATAAGCTTCTGGAAGCAGAACCGTTACAAGCTTCAATCACGTTTCACCCCTGAACACCTAACATATTACGTAAATATCATGTAGCTATTAGTGTTAATAAGAATTCACTCAACCTTCTAAGATAATTTTAAATTGCTGCTAACGATATCTAGAATATAATTGTTAAAAAGCGAGATGGTGTCTGATTTTGGTGAAATATTGGTTATGCGTCACAAATAGCGAAAATTGGGAAGTGATAAAAAAACAGAAGATTTGGGGGGTCTCTAAGCGAAGCAGAAGTCAAATTGAGCAGGTGCGAACTGGCGATTATCTTGTGTTTTATGTTACACCTCAACGAATTGGCGGTATCTTCACGGCTAGTTCGGAGTCCTTTCAGAGCGATGAGCAAATATTTCGTTGGGGTGAATTTGGCAGATATGAGAGATTTCCCTACCGTGTTAATCTGGAGCCGGTGGTCTTGCCAAAGGAACCTGCACATTTCAAAGAGCTGGTTCAACGATTAAAGTTTATTACATACAAAATAAAGTGGTCAGTCCATTTAAGAACAGCCATGAGAGCTATCTCTAGAGACGATTATGAGACCATCCTTTCCTCATTGAAGGTGAAGCAGTACAATTCAAATCTTAAAAACGAACGTGAAAGATTTTAGTTTCCTTGTGTTTTTTGTTCTCGAAGTTTTATAAGTTGGGAAGTAAAATACCGAATAGAGAAACAATGACTAGTCGCAATTTACGAGCATTAGAGTTGATAAAAAAGTTTGGTCAGAAAAGCAATATTTATGTTCGATCATTGAAATTGCTCAATCAAGCTTGGAACAAAATAGATTCTGAAACTAAGACGTGTACGTTTTCTGCATGGGAAAATTTACAGACGCAACTGTATGGTGAAATACAAACCCAACTATTTTTTGTGAGTGCTTACCTTGCGTGGCTTATGAGGACTATCAGAGGCGAAATCTTCGACGTTCCAATAAGAAAAAATGGGCAAGACGATGTGTTTTCATGGGTATGGAACGTGCCCGAGCTTGCCAACCAACTTATGGAGATGTTGAGAAGTAGCATTCAAACGCTACCTTTGGAAGATGTAAAAAGAGATTTGCTCAAAGATTTGTACGAGCATTTGGTAGGTAAAGATGTCAGGGTGATGCGGGGTGAATATAACACGCCGGATTGGCTGGCTGAACTTATGCTTGATATAACCATGAAAAAGCATGGTGGACTCATCTCCCCGAGAATAATCGACCCCACATGTGGCACTGGCATTTTTCTTTTTCATGCAATCAAACAACTAAGGCAGCATTCCATTTTCACAAAATCCGCAAGGATTGTCGGGACAGACATTAATCCTCTGATGATTGAGATAGCTAAAACTAACTACTTGCTTGCATTAGGTAAGGATCAGCTGATTTTTGGCGATGACTCACAAATCCCTGTGTTTTGTTTGGATACACTTAAGCTTTCTAAAAAAAACCTTAGAATGCTTGGAGAATTTGATATCGTCATCGGAAACCCGCCATGGGGTAGCTTAAGAGATGTAAAAAACCCAGATTATCAAAAGTTCATAAAGGGATTGGCAATAGATGCGAGGTTAATCGAAAAGAAAGATACGCACTTATATACTCAAATCGAAGTCTCCACTGTCTTTTTTATAAATTGTGTGCGATTTCTCAAGCAACATGGAACTTTAGCATTTGTTATGCCAAGAAGCATAATAACCCCAACCATGCAGAACTATAACTTCATACGAGTTCAAAGACTTGGATCGCGTTTTGTAGAAATACTAGACTTGGGAAATGTAATACCATTGTTCAATATGCCAACCTGTGTCCTTATAAGTGAGAAAAATGGTGAACAAACCTATCCTATAAAGATGGTAGAATATTACGGAACACTTCCCAGTACATCCTCAACTTTGACAAAAACAAAGCCATACTTAACTTCAAAAGAAACACAGTATACTCCTAGGCGTTTCCCATTAGGGAAGAAAAGTTACTACTATGACTTATTTAAGACAGGTGTATGTATTTTTCCCCGTGCATTTTATTTCATCACACCAATACAAATACATAAGAAATTAATCGAGGCAAAAACATCACATGAAATACTTGCGAGGTTCACAAAAGAACCATGGAAAATATCGCTAAACGGCTGGATAGAACCAAAATTTGTTTACCATACACTACTCGGATGGGAAGTGCTGCCATATATTTTCGCAGATTTCCGGTTAGTGGTCTTGCCGATTGAAAAGGATGGTGAAAGATTTTGCCTTCTTGGGATTGAAGATATGTATAAGAAAAACTATTCTGCAGTGGCAAAATGGTTTGAGACTGTTGACAAAATATGGCGTGAAAGAAGGACGCCTTCATCCGAAAACCGTTTTCCGTCGATCTTTGATCGCTTCAATTACGGCAATCTACTCAAACACCAATCTCCAACAAGAAGATTCGTTGTCGCTTATAATGCCACAGGTAGTAACATCGCTTCTTGTATTGTCGATAGGCAAGAGCTCACCTCTCCAAAAAATGATGTTTTAGAGCCAAATGACTTCATAGCAGATGTGAAAACTTGGATTTATGAAACGAATAATTATGATGAAGCCCTTTATCTTTGCGGAATATTAAATTCCGATACCATTAACAAAATGATTAAACCCTTTCAACCACGGGGATTAGGTGGAGCACGAGCTATTCATCGAAGACCGCTCATGTTTGATATACCGAGATTTGACGAATTTGATTGGATTCACCAAAAAATAGCTGAACTAGCGTCATATAATATGAAGGCCATGATTGAAAGGAGATTTAACGGCTCAAGGAAGAGGACAAAAGAGCATCTTCCTCACAATGACGAAATTAATAGCTCAGTGAAGAAACTTTTGCGCTGTTAGATAATGCGCCTCTGGTTAGATGACCAGTGTTTCCCTGTTCTTAATACCATTGGAAACCAAAGTTTTGTTCGCGAAAGATCTTACAAGCTAGAATGCGCGCGCTTGCGCAAGAGATAAATGCGAATCATATATAGATACAGAATCATGGAAAAAAAGGATAAGCTGTTAGTTGACACTCTTGCAAGAATCAAAAAAGAGTATGAGGAAACAATAGTTTCAGGAGGTACAGATGAAGTTCATGCTTTGATTAGATCCCAAAAGTTGATTAGACATCTCCACGAATTCATTAAGACAAAATTGCTTTCTCATAGAATACGTCCATCTAAGATATACCCTCCTCCTAATGCGTCCAAACCCGAATTGAAAATGACGGGATTCCTAAAAAAGAAAGATCAAGATATAAGTGTTTTACCAAAACCACCCAAAAGAGAGATTGTGAAAGAGGGCGTTCTTATAGGAGACGAGGATAGCGTTGGTAAAGAGCTTATGAACAAAAGTATATCGATAAATATACGCAGCCAATTAAGTAGTTTAGGAAAGAATTTTGATACTCTTTTTGAAAGAACATTTGCAGAAGCACTAAATCTCCATCTAAGAGCACCAAAGTTAATTATGGGTGAAGTTTATATGGTTCCGTACATAGCATACGATCCAGATGCAACAAAAAATGGAAGAATTGCTTGGAAAGAACCATTGCCCGTAAAATACATTCCTGCGTTCAGAATGCTGAATAACAGGGAGTCAGAAGAAAATGACGAATATAAATATGAAAGGGGTTGTTTTTTGATTGTAGACTTTAGAAAAAATCCCCCAGAAGTAATAGATTCTCTTAAACCATTTATTGACGATGGATTACTAGATCCAAAAATTGCGACCAAGTTTTCATTAACAGGACTAGCTATTCTTAACTTCATTCCAGACATTCTCAAAATATATGAGAAAAGACATGGAAGCTTAGAA
>JAECRX010000194.1 GCA_016292335.1 Candidatus Sifarchaeum subterraneum
AGGTAGGGACTTTTCCCATGGCATCTTGAAGAGCGTAGGTCTCTTGAAACTTAGGAACGAAATGGAAGGAAAACTCGCTATACAAACCATGATTTTTGATTCAAGTCTATACGAGATCAAAACGAATAATGATATTCAAGCGGTTGAAAATTTGATAGAAATTATTGAAAGGATTCGTCCAGATGAAGTTCAGATTAACACTCCAGTGAGACCCCCGTCAGAAAGTTTCGTTATACCTCTAGAAGAAAAAAAACTCTCTATCATCGCTGATAAATTTAGAAATTCTCTTTTGGCGAGGATTGCGGCTCGGGGAGAAATTGGGGTCAGTCCTATGGTATCATGGAAAACGCACAAACCCCTAGATATTGAGATTTTAGATATTTTGGAGCGGCGACCATGCCGAATTGACGACATATCTAGGTCTTTAGGAATTTCTGGGAAAGAAGCAGAGGAATATATCGATAAGCTTCTTAATTTAGGAAAAATTTCGAGTATACGAATTCGTGGTCAAAAATTCTATACAAAACACACGACACACCATTGAATTCGTCATATTCTACTATGCTGAGCACTTCTCTATCCGTTTTCGTCTCATTTCAACAATAGCTGACAATCATGCCAGAATTGGTTGGTAAATTAATATACAACAGACTAATAGAAAAAAATTATTTGTTCCTTTGCCTTATCAACCGTTTTAACCCTTTATTCTTTTTTCTAGTTTTCCTAAATATCTTGATAGCTTTACGGCTTCGGAACTAACTTGAATTGCTTTTCTATCAGTTATAACAAAATGCTCAACTTTAATGTCGGAACTTGTTAGTTTCTTTGCTTCATCAATGGCATAGTGTAGTTGGATACAGTGGGGAGATCCATCTACTGTCAAAACTGTAATTTCTTTGGGTGGATTATACAACTTCAACATTGATGCAATCTTGTAGGCTGCCATGTTAATGTGTTCTTTCTCCAGACAAAGAGAAAGAGCTGTTTTATTCTCGGAAAATTTTTCAAAAACTTTGGGATGTTCCTGCTTAACACAACTCCCATAAATCAGAAGCTCTTTTCCTTTTATGTATCTGCTGCCCGCATTTATTTTAAGTAAGTCCATAGCTTAATCAACCATTAGATTTAACTTTCATATTATGACTTATTAGATTTTAACCGATAATATTTCTTTTTTTAAGACATTTCTCGTCCCCTGCGAGTCATCCGAAAAACCACCTTAAGCTTCGGGCTCTCATTGATGGTCCGTCTCATGTACAAGAACGTACCACGGGTGATATACCCGTAGTATTCCGTCATTGCATAAATTATTTTGTTCACTATAGCAACCTCTATAAGAATTGGAAAAGAGAGTTAGAGAGGAGTTAAGAGTCTCCCCGCTTGCAGTTGGAGACGAGGACCCGAAATTATAGTAAACCAATGAAAAATAACCATTGAATTGCTTGATCTTTATTCATTTTCAAAAAATACAACCGATTAAAAAATTCTCAGAATTTGTCTCCAGAAGAAATCTTTTTTTATAGGATTGCTGGATCAACCTAAAGTAAAAAAATAGGAGAAAGAAAATTTTCTAGGGAAGTTTATATACATTTCTTGGTAATTGCTAAGGATTTCACGATGGATAATTAATGTTGCTACTTAGAGAATTTTTGAGTGTGTATCTGTTACAAAGGATTCGTCAAAGGCTTTCGAGCTTCAAGATTGAACTGGGAGAATATTTGTGAAAGATTATTTGAGAACACTCTTTATAGCGGCTTCAATCTTTTCTTTAGGTACAGCTCCTAAAATTCTTTTAGCGGGTTTGCCTTTGTGGAATAAGATCAATGTGGGTACTCCTCTGATTTCATATTTCCATGCGGCATCTTGATTCGGGTCTAAATCTATTCTTCCGAAAATAACACGTCCGGCGTATTTGCTAGCTAATTGGTCTATTATTGGTGCAATTACCTTGCAGGGCCTACACCACTCAGTATAGAAATCAACCAGTACTGGAACATCTGCTGATCGAATCATTGATTCCAGAGTCTCAGAGTTAAAAATGATAATCTCGGTGGGAACTTCTGCTTTTTTTTCTGAATTCAATTTCTCCTTCATTAACTTGAGCATTTTTTTTCTTCGAATCATTTCAAGTTCATCAGACATTTTGGACCTCCATTTTGTTGTGAAGAGGTGGAACAGTAATTTTCATTTGGTATCGTGCGTACGAATGGCAGAAATATATTTTGCATAAAAAGGGAGGGCGACTAAAAAATTTTCCGAATTCATCGAACTTCTCTCTCAGGGAAGGTTTGTATCTTCTCAGCGTTTCCTCCGTCTCCTTCAGCACCCGTATTTCCTTCCCTCCAATTAACTCTTTCCCACGGCGTTGGCCATTTCACTTAGCGTTTCCTGTCTATATAAAGTTGCGGGGCGAAGCCCCGAAATTTAGATGAGAGAAACGGTGTCGCATACACCTTGCTATACGCTGGCGAACAAAGTGAGCGTGTTTCGGCTGTGCGTTTAGAATGAAACGATTTTATCACTTTCCTTTACTAGTTCATACAAATCTTTCATTCTTGACTTTGGAACCATTTCCGAACCTTCAGACTGGTGAGATTTGAGAGAGACTCTACAGGCAAGTATTTTGCCACCGTTATCTACAAAATCGCGCATTTGTTGCGTGACTACGAATTTTCCGGCGTCAAGAGATTCGCACTCCACTCCTTTTGCTATTAAGAACACCGTTACGTCATCACCTTCTTTAGGGAAAAATTTCCATAACGAAAGGCATTCCATACGGTTTCCGAGTCATCTGAATAGACTACAATTCCTGTTTTCACGTTTTTACCTCCTTTTGAGCGACCTCGCCCACCAAATCAGGAGGACAAAATTGGTAAAAGAGGTCACTGTATGTCTCCAAGTATTTTAAATAGAGGATGCCTTCACTTCAATTATGAAAAACACAAATGTAATTATAGATAATAAGATTTTTGATGAGGCAAAGACGACCCAGAGAAATATGTGGTGAACTTTTCTTTTTAAGTTTATGGATTCACAGTCTGTGTTTGAATCCCGTGCCTCTCCTCATCTTCTTTTTCCTTTCCATCAACTTTATTATAATGGACAAGTTCGATGATTCTGTTGATAATTCTTCAGGTTTATTCTCTGCTTCAATTATCTTGTTTTCTGGCGAATTATTCAATATCTGTTCTTTTCTCACATTATTCATGCAGAACTCTTTAAAAAAAGTTTTATTTCTTCTATTTGAATTTTTTATTGATTTTAATTTTTGAAAGTGGTTATATTGC
>JAECRX010000195.1 GCA_016292335.1 Candidatus Sifarchaeum subterraneum
TAAAGAACGTTGTAGAGCAAGCTACCAAGACCTTACAAGATTTGAGGATAGCTGAAGTGTCTAAACTAGATGTCAAGCTTGAAAATGGCAAAATAGTGGCATATAGAGCACGGGTAAAATTAAGCTTCAAATATGAAAAAGAAGAAGATTAATACTATTAAAACATCTTTTCTCTTCTTTCCTTATCTTTTTTTATCTGTTTATCCTTATTTCTATACAATTAAAAGCCAATATACTCAATGAAGCCAAAATAATACCAAAAAGAGCAAGGTATTTTGACATACTTATTACCTAAAATAACCTATATCAAATCAGATAAAATTTTGCACAAGAATTGATGTGGGTGGCTATATTTTTATAAAGACCAAGCAAGAAGACCACCGTTTTTAAACGGTGGATGAATTGCGTTATGCTTAAATAGATTTTTGCGCATATATGGTGTGTGTCAACCTGTAGGCAAGTGGTCGGCATACGAGTGCTCTTCTGAACCCTGTATGCCATAAAGCCGAATGGGTCTGGAAAGGGACACAGTAGGGCAGGGACTGCCAGATTTCAAGCCTGTGATAAGCCGATACCTGATAAAGGTATGGTTGGAGACGCCTCAGGTCGTCAATGAAGCAGGAAGCCACCCAATTCATTGGGTGGTAGTTCACTTAGCTTACCACAACAAAATTGAATTTCGTGTATACAAAGTTAGGCGAAATTTTTATATGACCTTGAAGTAACCCTGCACATCAATTTCTCTATGAGGATTCTTGATTACATCAAATGCTCAAAAGACCGCTCAGCATTCGTTACTCTATCTAGAGAACTTTCGTAGGCTTTTGAGGTTTTTTAATTAATAAAACGATAAAAAAATCAAGAAGAAATCTCTACCACTTTGATCTTAAAATTCAATACTTTTCCAGCTAGGGGATGGTTCAAGTCAATAGTTACTTCTTCATCTGTTACTTCTATTATCCTTGCAGGTATCTGTGCTCCATTTGGCAAATTCACCGCTATCATCATTCCAGGCTTTAGTTCTTCTTTTGGATGTTCACCTCTTGGTAATTTCTTAATTAATTGAGAGTCATATTCACCATATGCTTCAGATGGTTGTAGTTTGATTTCCTTTTCTTCTCCTTTTTCCATTTCTATCACTGCGTTTTCAAAGCCCTTTATTATCCGTCCAGCACCAACTTCAAACTCTAATGGTCTGCCATGTCTTTCAGAACTATCAAAAACAGTTCCATCATCTAAAGTTCCTTCGTACTCAACTTTTACTGTATCTCCTTCTTTTATTGGCATATTATCAACTCCTTTCGTCGTAAAACAAGCATAGAACTCGTTTTAACGGTTTATTTGCAATTAAAGTTGATATTATTTAAGTGTTTTGTTTTTTTGCCTTTTACGTTCAAAAAATTAGCTTATCTAATTATTTCTGCCTCTTAAAATGGAACCAGATGCTGTACTAAGATATTTTATCAATATCTATGCGTTACTGAGTTATTTTTAGTTTTGAAGATAGCTTTAAACAAATCAATTTCTACCGAAGAAGATGTCTCTTCTAATCAAGGAAAAAAGAAAAGTTCTGATAGGTTCTTTTAATTTCACTTTTCCTTATAAACTTCTTCAGGCGAGAAAACCTTTGGTTCTATTATAGTTCCGTCTATAGTTCTGAAAAAACAAGAATAATATCCTTTGTGACAACTCGCTACAATTGGCTCCACTTTGAATAAAAGAGAATCTTGGTCACAATCGACTAAAATCTGTTTGACTTTTTGGACATGGCCTGAACTGATTCCCTTTTGCCAAATCTCCTTCCGTGAACGTGAATAATAATGCATGAGTCCCGTGGTAAGTGTTTTCATTAAACTTTCCTTGTTCATAAATGCCTGCATTAGAACTTTATTGTTTTTTGAATCTTGTGCTATCACCAGCACTAATCCATTCATCTTTTTAAAATCTATTCCTTTGATTATTTCTTCCGCTTCATCTACAGAAAATACAACTTTGTTTTCCAATTGAAATTTTCCTCGCTTATTCTTTTTTGAATCTGACTGGAATTCCCTTGTCTCTCAGATATTCCTTAATTTCTGAGATTGTATAAATCCCAAAATGAGCAATGCTAGCAATCAAGGCGGCATCTGCTTTTCCCGTTGTTAATCCTTCATATATATGTTCTAGAGTCCCCGCCCCACCACTTGCAACTACTGGTAAGTTTACGTTTTCACTAATCGTTCTTGTTAAGGGAATATCATATCCCATCTGCGTGCCATCTCGATCCATACTGGTCAAAAGTATTTCTCCGGCTCCTAATTCCTCAGCTTTTTTGGCGAACTTAACCGCGTCAATGCCAGTTGGTTTTCTTCCACCATATATCCAGACCTCAAACCAACAAGGCCCTTCCTCTGTTTGAACTATTATACGATCTCCAGGTTTTGATTCTGGATCGACATAAATTCTTTTCCCATCAATAGCTGATACAATACATTGACTACCAAAGATTTCAGAAGCTTCTTTTATAATATTGGGATTGTTCACAGCTGCTGTCCCCATGGAAACTTTGTCTGCACCAACAGTGAGCATTGAATTTATGTCATCTATTGTATGTAATCCGCCTCCAACTGTGAATGGAATGGAGATAACATCTGCTATCTTTTTTACAACATCTTTCATAATACCTCTTCGTTCATGGGAAGCTGTGACATCTAAAAAGACCATTTCATCTGCGCCTGCTTCATCGTAAGCGATAGCGCATTCTACGGGGTCTCCTGCATCACGAAGATTCACAAATTTTACACCTTTAACAACTCTTCCCTTATTAAAATCCAAACATGGAACAATACGCTTTACAGACATTGAATTCACTCCTTAAATTTTTCAATATAATTTTTTGGGGCATAAAATTTCATCCTTAAGTATTTTTAGTTGTCAATTCTCCTCTAGAAACTTTTAGTGCTTCTTCCAAAGTAAATTTTTGGTCATATAATGCCTTGCCAACAACGACTCCTGGTACGTTTATTTTTTTAAGGGCTAAAAGGTCTTTTAGGCTTCCAACTCCTCCTGCAGCTATTACAGGAATCTTTACTGATTTAATCATCATATCAGTATTTTTAATGTCTGGTCCGGTTAATGTACCGTCCGATTCAACGGATGAGAAAAGTATCCAACCTGCCCCCAATCGTTCTATTTTTTTGGCAAACTCAAAAGCATTGTATTCTGATTTCTTTTTCCATCCCTCAATTGCGACATCTCCTTTTTTATGATCTAATGCGACCATGATATGCTCTTTACCGAATTGATTAGATAATTTTTCAACGATTTCTGGCTTTTTGATCGCTAAAGTACCAAGAATTATTTTCTCTGCTCCAGAGTCTATAAATCGTTCTGCTTTTTCAGTTGATCTTATTCCCCCGCCAACTTGTACTTTGATGGAGAGTTCATTTATTATTTTATGAATAATTCTTTCATTTGTTTTCTTTTTGCCTAACGCACCATCTAAATCGACGATGTGGAGTACTTGGGCCCCTTTTTCTTCCCAAATTTTTGCCATTTTTAGAGGGTCATCTGAATAAATGGTTTCATACTTTGGGTCACCTTTAACTAATCGAACACATTTTCCATTTTTTATATCGACTGCAGGTATGATTATCAATATTTCTTCTCCCTTGATAAATTTCATGAAATATATTCAGAAGTTTTAGTCCAACTTCTCCGCTTTTCTCTGGCAAGAATTATTATATTCCAAAATAAATTCATAACAGGAGGAGATGGAACCTTTAAAGAACTTCTTTTACGCTTGGAATTTCTTCTTTTCTTCTAGGATCTATTGAGACCGCCTTTCTTAAAGCTACTGCGAGTGCCTTAAAAATTGCTTCTGCTTTGTGATGGTCATCATCGCCATAAAGTGCATGAATATGGATATTTGCCTTCAATGACGCGCAAAATGAAAATAAGAAATGTTTGATATCATTAGTGGCTAAATCTTCAATTATTTTATCTTCAAATTTGGTATCAATAACACAATATGGTCTTCCACCAAGATCCACCGATACTCTTGCTAAAGAATCATCCATAGGAATGATTGCCCATCCAAACCTGAATATTCCTGCTTTATCTCCAAGAGCTTTATTTAGCGCTTCACCTAGTGTAATTGCAGTGTCTTCGATAATATGATGTACTAGATCCCCTTCTGATTTTATTTTTATGTCAAATAACGAATGTTTCGACACAGAAGCCAGCATATGATTTAGAAATATAGAAGGCGTTTCAATTTTTGAGTTACCGGTGCCGTCTAAATTTATAACAACTCTTATTTCTGTTTCTTTTGTCTTTCTCGTTATTTTTGCTTCCCTCAATTAATTATCCCCCTTTTATTTTTTCAAATACGTCTAATAGCATTTTGGTGTCATATAGAATCAAATCCGTCTCTAGTTCTTTAAATTTGGACAAAGTTTCATTTTGATTCGATCCTAGGACCCCCACACTAAGCACTTTTAGATTTTCTGGAGCATTTTTAGCCATTAGGATATCTGAAACTGTATCCCCAACATATAAGCAAGTATTATAAGGCTCCTTTATTCTTGATAGGGTATAAACAAGAGAGAAAGGATTTGGTTTTCCAAGATTGATTTGTTTCCCATAAAGTTTTTCCTGTCTTTCTTCCTCCTCTTCTACAACTTCAAGAAAAGTAAGTAAATCTTTGTTAAAATATTTAATGATTGGTGCTATAACACGAATGGCTTGCTTTCCAGGTCTTCCTGAACAAATTCCGAGTTTCTTTATATCATATTTTGAAATTAATTTTTCCAAATCGTCTTGTGTCAAAAGAAGTTTTTCTGATTGAATTAATCCATCAAAGTTATACAGGGGATCTAGTCCATAAATCTCACTAAATAACTCCTTACCTAAATATATTTCTTCGAATATCCACATTATCAGATTATTTTCAATCTCTTTTTTGAACTGAATCATTCGGTTAATTTTCTTTAACATTTTTTTGCCAAAAACTTCTTCAATGAACTTCTCTCCAGAAGAACTGCCAGATAAATCTAGGCTAGATATATAATCATTGAACGAACAATTTTTATCAAATTTTTTATTCAAAAGTAAGGTTGCGTCAATATTCGGCTTGACGTAATTACCAATTTTACCTAAAATCTCAATAGTTTCTCGAAAACTGTAACTTTTTTCAATCATCTCAATTAGTTCGTTCAAATAACTGTTTTCATCTAATTTTTCAGCAGATGCCAAAATATGTGCTAGATAGAAAAGAAGAGTTGTATATGTCAATTCCCAATCGTTATTTAGTCCTCCTGTATTTCTAAGTTTTTGAATATCAACGTTATTAATTAGAGAATCACTTTCTACCTTTTCGAAACAAAAAATGTCTGAGAAAAAAAAATTCACTGTTTTTTTAATAGCTTCTATGTATGATTGAGTTACATCAACGAGAACCCCGTCACAATCAAAAATAATTACATTTGCCTTTTGAATACCCTCAACTGAAGTTTTTTTAATTAGCACTCCTTCGATTGGTTGTACATATTCCAAATTATTTTTCTCCCAAAACAATCCCTTTTATCATGCTAAAATTTGTTTTAAATTGAATAAGACCTGTTGATTCATGTCTCTTGTTCCTACACTAATTCTCAGACAATTTTCTAAAAGAGGAAGGGCACCACGATATCTCACTATTATTCCACGGCTCATTAGTTTCTCCTGTACTTCCAATGCATTATACTCGTCAGTTAATTTAATGAGTATGAAGTTAGCTTTTGATTCATAAGCTTTCATTATCCCATTTATTTTCTTCAATTCATTATATAGCACTTCTCTCTCTTCTTTTATTTTTGAAATAGCCTCCTCTATGATGTTCCAATTTGTCAATATTTTTGGAATCATGAAATAACCGATAAAATTGACATTATAGGGGGATTTTACTCTTAAAAAATAGTCGCTAATTTTTTCGTTTGTAACTAGATATCCTACTCTCAAGCCAGCCATGCCAAAAACTTTCGAAAAAGATCTTGTAACTATCAAATTATCAAATTCAGTAACCAAATGCATTAATGAGTAATCTGCAAAATCAGCGTAAGCTTCATCTAGAACTACAACACAGTTTTCACTTTCTTGGATGATATTCTCAATTTCTTGTTTAGGAAATTGGTTGCCTGTAGGATTATTCGGAGAAGTGATGAATAATAGTTTTAACTTTTCAGATTTTACTTTTTCTAGGATTTTATTAACATTTAAAGTAAAATCATTATTTAATAAGACACTGACGAATTTTCCGCCATTGATTGAAGTGTAGAATTTGAACATACCAAATGTTGGTTCACTTGTTAATGATTTTTCATCTTGATCCAGGAATATTCTGCAGGTCAGATTAATCAATTCGTCAGAACCATTCCCTATTATAACATTTTCTTCATTTAGATTCTTCTCTATTTTCTGATTCCAAAAATCTGCAATCGATTTTTCTGCTAACCGTGAAGAAAGATCGGGATAGGCTCTTATATCAAATTCTTCCAGTATTTCATAAATCAGATTGTTAATCCAACCTCTTTCGAGGAAAAAATTTTCATTTGTGTCCAATTTGATGATTTTTTCCCGTGGAATGTTATATTTTTTAGATATCTCATAAGGAGATAGTTCTGAAAACTTAGATAAAGATAGGGATCGAATTGTTTTACTGGGTTCGATCATTTTTCAAACCTCTTGCGAATGGACTCAAAAGATCTTGTAACTATCAAGTTATCAAATTCATTAATTATTAACATTTAAAGACAATGTCTTTGAACTATCAAAAGTTATTCTTATGCGATTTTTTCTCTGAGATGAGTAAAGAACTCGGGTAGATCTATATTTCCACCAGAAACAATTATGCCAATCTTTTTACCATTTACATCTATGGCTTTTGATAAAACGCCAGCTAGTGATACCGCACCTGAAGGCTCAACCACCATTTTCATTCTCTCCCAGAGAAACTGCATGGCATCAATGATCAGCTCCTCGGAAACTGTAACGATTTCATCGACTTTTTCTCTAATTATTTTAAAGGTAATAGAACCGAGAGATGTTCGTAAACCATCAGCGATTGTATTGGGATTAACTGAAGGAAAGATTCTACCCTCTTTGAAGGATCTATATGCATCGTCTGCATTTTTTGGTTCAACACCAATTACGTTTGTAGATGGAGATAGACCCTTTGTTGCTATAGATGTCCCACTAAGGAGGCCTCCTCCACCAACCGGTGAAAATATGTAATCAAGTTTTCCAACTTCTTTTATTAACTCATAAGCAGCTGTTCCTGCTCCATAAATTACCTTTAAATCATTATATGGATGAATCAGTTTGTAACCATATTGTTTTATTAAAGGTGTGACAGCTTCTTCTCTATCTTCTGGTTTAGGACCACAAAACACTACTTCTGCCCCATACCCTTTGGTTGCGGCAACCTTTACAGCTGAAGCGTTTTCAGGCATGACTATAACTGCTTTAATCCCTAGGATTTTTGCTGCTAAAGCTAAAGCTTGGGCATGGTTCCCCGAAGAATGTGTGATCACGCCCTTCTTTTTCTGTTCAGGGGTCAATTGTGATAAAGCATTAAATGCTCCTCTAATCTTGAAGGCTCCGATTTTCTGAAAGTTTTCACACTTGAAGAAACATTCAGCATTTACCATTTTGTTAAGGGTGGTTGAGGTCATTACTGGAGTATGATTTGCTACACCTTTTATCCGCTGATAAGCAGCTTTTACTTCTTCAAACATCTTACTCTACCTACTCATTGTGGAATAATAAATGATCTAATGAGAATAACACATCTCAAAAATACAATGGACATTAGTGTTTGCTTTTACTTGTAAACTTGAATAATCGTAATTTGATTGGAGTGCAACGTGTGGTAATACATGTCTTAGTTTCACTTCTGATTAGAGATACTTCTTTCAAACGGCGTGGGGTAAGATTTGTAAGCCGAAAGTTTTCAGCTGCTGAAACTATTTTATTTTTAGATATTTCATAAGGAGATAATTCTGAAAACTTAGATAAAGAGAGA
>JAECRX010000196.1 GCA_016292335.1 Candidatus Sifarchaeum subterraneum
ATCTTTCGTATATCGAAGTTGGCTTCTTCATAAACGATCTTAGAGATGGGTAAGTATTTAGCTATGGTATTGACCGCCCGCCATATCTGCTCCTTTTTAGTCCTCGGTGTGGGAGGTAGTCTACCGCTTCTTTTAGCAGAGCCCCTGTTGTGGTATCTCGGCCTCCTATATCGTAATTTAGATCGTCTATTTCTGCGCAGTGCCCTTTGAAGTTCTTTTCTATTCTTGACATCGTTTCTGAGCAATAATTCCCCTTTAATCAGGACTTCATCAGAGTGTCCTTGTGTTCCCTTTCGAACAGCTGATATTCCAACTTTTTCAAAACCATCGTCTATACCTACTTCTACGTCCTGTAAATATGGACCTTCGATTTGATAGTTTAGTTGGATGGCAAATGGAGTCCTTCTGTGTACTTTCGCTTTCCCCTGTTTTAATAATAGCCTTGCAATTACAGGTTCGCAGGGCATTAGGGGACTTCCATCTTTATTCCTTACAAATACTTTCATGTGGAACCTCCTAGGAGGTAAATCCTCCCCTTGAAATTGTTTCCAAGGGGGATAGGTTACCCTTCGCCAATGTCGAGGGAGGCACACGTTCTACAGATGTTACCCCGCGTCACCACAAGGGTAGCAGCCATCTCGGTGCTGACGATAGCTTTCGTCCCGTAGAACTTGCAGAGCTTGGAACTAGGGCGTGCATCCCAAGGTGCTGCTTCAACCTTCCCCTCGGACGTAGTTCTCATGCCTTATGCCTCCATAAGACATACTCACTAAGGCTAGTCTCAAGCACCGCCTTTCAGAGCGGGGTTCTTGACTTAAACTAATCGCTTGAGAGGATGGTTTTCAGGAATAGAAATACCTAACTCCTTTGAAACGGATTCAGCAATAAAACAGTCTACCATTGCAGTTATTGGAAAAACAAAAGGCGCATTTTCGATGGGTCCATAAAGAATAAAATCAGACCCGCACATTTGGACTATAACATTACTGCTCACATCACATACTTTTGCAATTTGTCTTCCATCTGGTCGGCTTTTTTTCAATTTTTTTAACCAGCTCCAAGCAGAGGGAGCATTATGAACACCACTACCGACAGGAAATCCATATTTTGATTTTGCTACAAAAGAAAACAATACAGAAATTCCTGCTCCAAAACCAATTGGTGTAATCGCTGTATCGATCAGTGGATGAGCAATTCCACAATCATTGCTTATTTCTAAAAGGCCCTTTTTTAAAGGGGCAACTCCTGATTCTAAAACATCGATTTTTCCCTGGACGCTATTATCTTTTGGATTGAATGCAAGCAATATGGCCGAATCCGGATTAAGATCTCGAATTGTCTCAAACTCTTGGGTAGTTCCAGAGATATTGATTGAATTATAAATCACTCTTTCACTAATTCCTATTTCAGTTGCATACTTTAATCCAGCAATTCGGGTATTAGGGTCCGTAGAGTCTAAAAGAAAGGGAGAATCAGTAATTTCTGTTATAAAATCAATATATTTCTCAATAGCTTGTGGAGTTTTTCCGAACACATGAATTAGGCAAGGGATTCCAGTTTCATCAGAAAATTCATTTTGAGTATGTATCAGATTTTCAGCTATTTGCCAATCAAAAGTTCCTTCTTTACTATCTTTGTGAATTTTTTTTTGTCCTTCGTAGAATATGGTGCCAGCGAGCACGGTTGGTGTTTCACCTGGCTGGCCGCCTATTTTTATGCCTCCAATTTCGAAGATCATTTGTTCTTTTTCAAAAATATACATAAGATCACCCTAAGGAATGCTTTTGCAAAGTAAAAAGACTTTTTTGTTTTCATCAGTTTTAACAGCAACCACCAGTGTAAAGGGCGTCAAAGTTAAGAAAGCATCCCCAGCAATGGCACTTACAAGACCAGTATAGGGATCCAAGTTAATGTTGAATTCGGGTAAAAGATTAATTTCTCTACCTGCAATCGCAATACGGGAGGGTCCCATCAATTCCTTGATCTCAACAATTATTGGCTCTTCTTCAAAAGCGCCAGGATCTTTATTTAAATACTCCTTTATTGTTTTCTCAATTTTTGAAGTGTCAACAATATCAATAAGGTTAACAAGTTTCACTTGTTCTCTAAACCGTTCAATTGCTTCATGTGGAATATTTTCGATAAAGGGTATTGCACCAGGTGCATTAATGATCTTATTTGATTTTTCATCAACTCCATTTTCGTAAAGTGAAACAAAACATGCACCCGTCTTATGACCTGCGACTTCCGAGCCACATAAAATTAAAAACCGAATATTAGGGTTTGAAATAACATTGACGACTACTTTTTCTATTCCCGTGTTTTCTGTTTTGCATGGACCTGCAATACTGTAAAGAGGTTCAAGTTCAAGAGAATCGAGTTCAGTTCCAAGAGTGACTACTGCAACAGGACTCATAGGGTCACCAATTTTAGCATCACTTGGGAAGACAGGCCACTTGAAATGTTCAGTTAATTGAAATTTTTTAACCATTTTAATTTTCAACCTATCTTTAATCAACGGTCTTTGGTGAAAAAAATTCTCTATCAATTCCTGATACCCTACTTGCTTCTGCAGCAGCCACTACTATACCATTTTGTATTAAGGCAACTGCAGTAAACATTTCTTCGCTTCTCGCAATACTTCCAAACATCAACATATCGCAACCGAGTAATTGTGTAGCAGTGATAGCCGCCGCAAAAACTGCCGTTCTTGGAAACAGATTTTCACGTTTGATTGTTTTTTTCAACCAAGGCCATGCAACAGCCGCATTGTGTGCTGCACAGCATGTAGGTAATCCCAACCTGGCCTTAATCGCGACTAACGTCCTCCAATCTAATCCATATCCTGCCCCCACAGGAAGTGTTGCAGAATCCACAATTATCTTTTCAATACCTGCATTTTCTGCGCATTCAACCATTTGATTGATAACATCCATTCTTTGACTTAAATCTCTGGCTTTTGGACTCCATCCAAGAGCAATTCCAGCTTGAATTTGATTATTCTTGATTAATTCTAATTCATCATCTTCCACGCCAATATTTATGGAATTAAAAATGGCTTTTTTTATTAATCCCACTTCTTTTAAGTAATTCATTCCGCTTATTCTTGTATCTTTTGCGGTAGACTCAAAAATGAATGGACCATCCCATTTTTCTGAAAGCCAGGCAAGGTGCCGTTCCATAGCCTTGGGTGTTGCGCCAAATATTTGCACAATACCGGGATGACCCGTAAGATCAATCATTTTTTCAAACAAGGTTAGCCATTCTTCTGCAATATTTTTATCAAAAACGCCTTCACGTGGGTCTTTTACTATCGGCTGCCCCTTAAACAAGAGACCACCAACTAAAACAGTTGGATTTTCACCAGGTTGTCCTCCAATTTTTATTCCATCAATTTCAATGACTTTTTGATCCTTTTTGAAAATAAACATTGCTATCTCCTTTTCTGTTTCTAATTCTCGTATAATTAAATATCGTGTTAAGTTAAGAAAAAAGCTTTTAAAACTTAACATGTGGCGGTTTTAGCACATGTGTATGTTTATTTGGAAAGTTCTTTTATAAAGCCTGAGAAAAGTCAATAGAGGATAGAAGCCAAAAAAAAGAATATAAAGGGAAATATTATAGAACTAGTCTCCCACACATTGGGATTGAATGCATGAACAAATCACCACAAGTATACCCGTCCATGTAACTTTGGCGAATGATCGAGCCAAAGCTATTCTCTATAATAGTTACTTGAAAAGATTTTCTAATTCCTCAGAATAGAGTGGACTGTGAC
>JAECRX010000025.1 GCA_016292335.1 Candidatus Sifarchaeum subterraneum
CTATTCGTTGGAGAAAATGATGAAAATAGCATGGGGAGTAACTGGTGCAGGTCATCTTTTACTAGAAACTTTTTCAGCTTTTGATAAAATTTCAAAATTTGCAGATATCAGTGTATTCTTCTCTAAGGCTGGTGAAGAAGTAGCCAATATGTATGGTCTTTTTGGTTCCATTCATAAGCGTTTCCCATCGTTCTATCTGGAAAGTCAAGAAGGATCGAGTTTTCCATCATCTGGTTTATTTTCCATGGGAAAATTTGATACTTTAGTGATTTCTCCCACAACTTCCAACACCGTCGCGAAAATAGCACATGGAATTAGCGATACCTTAATCACTACTATTGTTTCACAAGCTCTCAAAGGAAATGTTCCTGTAATTATTGTACCAACTGATTTTCGAGCCGGAACCGCTAAAACTAAGCTTCCGTTTATTGTAAAAAACTCTTACTGTCTCGATTGTCAGAATGTTTGTATTGCTTTAGATGTATGCAAATACGACGCCATATGGCTGAATGGTGACAAAAAAGCACATATTGATTATTTAAAGTGCGTGGGATGCGGGGATTGTCTAATCCAAGACTGTGCGGCAATTTCTTTTGGAGATGAAATAAATATCACTATCCTTGAAAAAGATGTTGAAAATGTCAAGAAAATAGCTGAAATACTGGGTATTACTGTTTTAGAACATCCACTCCAAATATTAGAAATATTGAATAAAATTTCCTTGGAAAAAAAGAAAAAGCTAAAAAACGAAGATTTATCAACAGAATTTAAAGCTAAAATCGAAAGTGTCAAACTTTGAAAAAACAAGAAATCGAAACGTTGGGTGAAAATCATTGGCAAGAATGCATAGCAGGGTAAAAGGAAAAAGTGCAAGCAAACGCCCACCTAGAACTAAACCTCCTGAATGGTGTCCTTATACCAAAGAAGAGGTTGAGGATTTAGTCGTGAGACTTGCACGGGCAGGATATCCTCCCTCTCAGATAGGTATTATTTTGCGCGATACTCATGGAATTCCTTTAGTGAACCAAATCACAGGTAAAAAAATAGTAAAGATTTTGAAAGAGAATGGTTTTGAATTCCCTGTACCTGAAGATCTCTTTAATCTAATTAAACGTGCTGTAAACATTCGTCAACATCTTGAAGAACATCCAAAAGATAGGCATTCAAATAGAGGCCTTCAATTAACGGAGGCTAAAATTCATAGATTGTCAAAATATTACAGAAGAAACGGAATTCTTCCAAAAGACTGGAAATATGATCCTAAAGAAGCAGTTATTTTATTGCGGTAATTGTATTTTTCTTTTCGTTTTCTAATTTTTTTATTTCTAAGGTGTAAGTAAAAAAAATGATTGATGATTTTCTGGATAAAATCAGAGAAGCTGCTAGTATTGTAAAGGATCTAAATGATGGCAGAGTTGTCCGTGTGGTTACTCACATTGATGCAGATGGCTTGGCTTCGGGTGGTATAATTTGTTCCGCGCTTTACAGAATTGGAGCAATATTCCATGTGAGGGCAATTAGGCAACTTGAAACCCCCATACTTAAAAATATAACTAAAGAACATGGCGATTTCTTCATATTCACAGATCTTGGGGCGGGACAACTTTCAAACATTGAAAAGCATGTAAAAACAGAGACTTTAGTTATAGATCATCATATCCCTCAAATGGAAGATTCAAAAATTGTTCATCTTAACCCACAAGACTTTGGATTTGATGGATCAACAGAAGTAAGTGGAGCTGGTGTGTGTTATTTTTTGGCCAGAGAATTAGACAAGAAAAACCAAGACCTTTCTTATTTAGCAGTGGTAGGCGCCTTAGGTGATAGGCAGGATAGAGGAAAACAACGTTCTCTGCAGGGATTGAACAAACATATAGTTTCTGATGGGCAAGATACCGGTGTTTTACTCGAATCAAAAGAAATTTTATTATTCGGTAGAGAAACACGTCCAATTCATAAAGCTCTACAATATACCACAAATCCTTTTATTCCTGGAATTTCAGGAGATGGGGATGCTTGTATCAAATTTTTGATGGATATAAACATCCCCTTACAAAAGGGAAACGAATGGAGAACTATTTCCGACTTGACTGAAGAAGAACAAAAAAAACTAGTCACATCTTTGATCACGAAAATGCTTGAAAAAAGGATTCCAGCCAGTCAAGCCCAAAGTATTGTGGGTATGGTCTATACTCTTATTAAAGAGGAAATAGGGTCTTCTTTGCGTGATGCCCGAGAATTTTCATCTCTCTTAAATTCTTGTGGCCGAATGAATTATGCGGGTTTAGGGATTTCTATTTGTTTAGGAGACAGACAGGAGGCATTAAGAGAATCAGAAAACGTTTTATCAGAATACAGGAAAAAGATATCAGAATATATTGCTTGGCTTCAATCTAATTTCGAAAATTTTTGGCAATTCGATCATTTGCAAGCTTTTCATGCAAAAGATCACATTGATCATAAAATGATCGGTACAATCGCCTCGATGGCTATCGCTAGTCGTATTTTACCCTCCCTTGACAAGCCTTTGTTTGCATTTAGTTTCTTAGATGATGAAAAGGTCAAAGTAAGCGCTCGCGGAACCAAAAAAATGGTTGGAATGGGGATGAATCTAGGAGATGCAGTTAGAAAAGCTGCTGAGGCTGTTGGAGGAGAAGGTGGGGGCCATAACATAGCAGCAGGTTGCCAAATAGCTCAAGGTAAAGAAAAAGCGTTTTTGGAAATAGCGAATAAAATGATTGGCGATCAAATTGGAAACTAACGTTGAAATAGTATTTAGATATGATTCTCCAAGAATTGCTGAAATAATTGCTCGTTCTTTATCTCCAGATAACATAAAAACTCCTTCGAACTTAGAAATTAAAACCCTTTCAGATGGGAATTTGGTGATTACGAAAATTAAGGGTGATTTAAGGCTTGAGTCCTTACTAGCGACCCTTAATGATCTTATTTTTTGTACCCAAGTTGCTCAAAAGACAGTAAAATTAAGTGAAAAGACATCCGTCTAGCAAGAGAAAAGTATAACTAAGTAAACTACTTTCTACAAGTAGGTAAGCTTCTACATTCCCTATATTTTTGATGAAATAGCGATCATTTATGGTTACAACTAGTTCAAATATAGCATATAGCGACGTTCATAGACCTCCAGTGACACGGTCACATTTTATCAGGCAAGAAAGGTGTTTTTGAGAAAAAAATGACTTTTCAAAAAATATTTCTAAATAGAGCATGTTCTACCGTAAAAATTTTAAGGCTTCTCACCTTCTGTGAAGAAGGAAAGGGAAAATATACTACAAGAAATTTCGATTGTCATCCAACCAATTAACTGCCCCCACAAACTAAATTTTCTCTGAATCATCTAGGAGACAAAATGAATGTCACAAAAAACAAAAGAAAAGAAAGAAAAAAGTTCCAAAGCCCGAGTAATCGATAAATGGCGGTTAAAAACATGGTACACAGTAAGAGCTCCGAAATATTTCGGAGAAATCGAAGTTGGAGTGACTCCATCTGACGACCCCGAAAAATTGATAGGAAGAGTTATGGAAACAACTTTGTATGACATTAGCGGTGATTTCAACCAGATTCATGTGAAATTATTCTTCCGTATAAACGATGTTAAAGGCAATGAAGCTTACACAGAGTTCTGGGGGCATGACTTTAGTAGAGACTATATTCGAAGTCTCGTTCGCAGGGGAAGTACACGCATTGAAGGGATTTTTAACGTAACTACTAAAGATGGGCAAGCTTTGCGCGTTTCTGCTGTTGCATTCACACATAACAGAGCAAAAACAAGCCAAGAATATGAAATCCGAAAGAAAATGTATGAAGTTATTATTAGAAAGGCTAACGACCTAAATTTTTCAGAATTTATCCATGAAGCTGTCTTGGGAAAAATTGGATCCGAGATTTACAATGATGCGAAAAAGATCATTCCTATTCGAAAATGTGAAATTAGAAAAATCAAAGTCATTTCTTAATTTACAGAGTTCGAGCGAGAATGTTCTCTCCCTTCAGGGGGGAGATGAATCGCGTTTTTTCTATCGTATTCCGTGGTGTTTTTATACCTCTTTATCCATATATCTAGTGATCCGATCTGTTCGGATCTGCAATTGTTGCTCGGTAAACCCCCCTGAGATGGGGACTCACGGTCACTGTTGAGCAACGGGGGTGCGACTGGACTCCAGTCAGCAGGTGACGCATCCCTTGAGCGTACATGAGGTAGAAACGCTCTC
>JAECRX010000026.1 GCA_016292335.1 Candidatus Sifarchaeum subterraneum
TCTCCTCATGGAACATGTCCAACAGGCTCTACGGGCAGTTCCTGCCCTGAATTATCTGTGATTAAAGTAAAGAATTGGCGAGTGTGACCTCAGCTCAATTTAAATATTTGTAGGGAAAAAAGATTTAAAAATGTTTTGAAACTTTGAAAAAAACGCGATTCATCCCCTCTCGGATGGGGTCTTCTTGCGAGGTAGATGATAAAAATTGAAAAATCACTTTCAATTTTCTGAAACTATTTAATCTTTTCTTCTTGCAATTGCATCAATATGAAAAACTGCGGATTATTGATTGATAGATTCATTTATACTTTACTTAGGACAGTGAACCTATTTGCTTGGTCGTTTCAAGGAATTTTTTAACAAGATGTTCGAACCACTCGCAAAATTAGTAATCAAATTTAGGTTAACACCAAATTTTATATCAGGCTTAGGATTAGTTTTTTCCTTTATAGCCGCTTATCTCTTTGTTTTTGGGTTTTATTTATGGGCCGGAATAACGGTATTGTTATCAGGCTTAGCCGATGCCTTGGATGGTTTGGTTGCAAGACTTAAAAACAGTGAAAGTCCAGCTGGGGGCTTTCTTGATTCTATTCTCGATAGATACTCAGATTCTGTAATCCTCTTGGGCTTGATTATAATAACATATCAGAATTCCTCAAATTCAAATTCCAAAATACTCAATCAAGTCCCAATTTTAAATCAAGTTCCAATAGTCCTTTGGGGTTTTTTTGCTCTAATCGGTTCTCTTCTTGTCAGTTACGCTAGGGCTAGAGCAGAATCAGAAGGTTTGAAGGAAATGGGCATAGGTATTGTCGAACGGCCAGAAAGATTATTGATAATCGCAGCAGCAGCAATCTTGTTTGAAGTAACCCAAGTCAACACACTTGACATCGCATTAGTTTTACTTGCTATCCTTACTCACCTTACATTGCTGCAAAGAGTTTATTATGCATTAAAAAATCTGTGATTTAGGAAATAAAGAGATACCCCTTATTTTCAAGATTTTCATTCGGAAATCAAGAGATCAGGGGAGGAGACCAACTTCTCTATAGAAGAAGGGATATACAAGAAAAAGGCATCATGATGAAAGCTTTTGACCATATTCTGCCATATCACATGCAAATGGCTTGGTCTTCCTTGTTCATTCAAATCTGTAATGTTTGCTCTTCTACTCAAATATTTCAAAATAAGCCCCTGTCATATTGCCCTGGCAATTTTTCTAGTTATTCTCCCTTTTTTCTTCTTTCACCTTAGTTGACTACCTTTCTCCATATTTACACTACCACCCCTCATTCTTCCCTCCTCCTCTCCTTTTTCCGTTCCTTCAACTTTATTTGATGGACAAGTTCTTCTAGTGGAATAAAAATCTATTTCTTCTTGAATAAAAATGATACAATGACTCGTTAAATAACTATGTGGGCCTATACGTAATTTTATAGCCCCAAGGTTGGCTAAAAATCTCTTTTTATCCTCATTTAACCCGATATGATCTCCTAAAACGAAAACAAGATCTTTATCGGCCATAGGAAATATGTTTGAAAATTCAATTCCTTTTTCATTTAGAAGAAAGATCTTTTTCTTTTTAGCAAGTCTTGTAGTCAGTTCTTCAAAGGATTCTTTAATTAGATAAACTCCTGGCAAAGATTGTTTTTTTTCTAATAATTCTTTAATTAGAAAAGTTGTTTCTAGTTCATCACTTGGAATCCTCTCTAATTCTCTTCCTATGAACTTGATGCAAATTGGAGGATTAGAAGGACCTTCTAGAATTGTATAAAAATTTACATCTCTTCGAAAACCATTGATCTGTTTAAAAGTTGCTAAGATGCATCTTGAAACTAAATCCATCCTTCCACTTGAACTTGGGTCAAGGATAGTAAATGATGAGTCAGTTCTTGCTGTACTAGCTTTCAATATAAATTCAACTAACATTCAAAATCATCTAACCAAAAAGCAGTACTGCGGGATTGAAAGTATCAATGTAGAATTTATCTAAATAAGACGGTTTATCTTTTTCTTTCATCTTTACTACGAATTTTGACAATACCTCTATGAACCGCACAACTAATACAGGCGTATTTCAATACCTTTGTAGTTGGGATTAATGCACCTTTTTGTCTAAGCTCTTTTCGAATCCTAAAATCAACAACAGAAACTGTACTTGTGACTTTTTTAGCTTTTTCCCTAGGAACGAGTTTTCCACAAAAAGAGCAAGTCACTAATGAACCACGTCCTTTTTTACCACGTGTTCTGCCGCCACTTCTGCGTTTCTTGGCCAATTCAGTTTTTCCTCCAAATTCTAAAGTCAAGTAGCAATTATTAGTTTTTGAACATTAAGTTCTCACGGTATTTTACTTTTTCGATCTTAAAAAATGATTGAAAATTGCTTGTTTAGATTAGGAAAAACCTTGCTTCTGACTACAAAAAACTTAATAAATTATAGAAAAAATAATACAAAATTTGAAAAATCTTCTCAAATAGACCCTGGCGGTTGGGAGTTGGAAAACAAAAAAAGTGTGACCTTCATTCGCATAGAGGTTAATTGTCCAAATTGTAGAAGAGGCTGGGGCTTCTTTATCTTTCCTAAGACAACATATCTTCCAGAGAAGGCTCATTGCATTCATTGTAAACGCGTTGGCTTGAATTTAGAAAATAGATATCCTACTCAGGAAAAAATGGAAAGGAAAAAAATAGAGAAACAAAAAAGTAAAATTGAACTTGGTGATTTCACAGGTCTTTGAATACTCCGACTTTAATCTATCTATCCATGAAATGATCACAATCTTAAGAAAAGAAGGTGTATCAAGTCAATTAACCATTGATTACACCAACAAGACACGGTCAACTACTCCGCCCTGAAGGACGGAGCTTGCGATAGTGGCAGCAACGCGAGAGTTGACTAGACTCAGTTCCAATTCTGGTTTGGAACTACCCGTTTCGGGCTATAAGAACGTCGGGATGCGTGCCCTAGTCCCGTCCCCTTCGGCAGAACCACTTAATGCCACGTCCTTATCGGGGACTAAGCCCGCTTCGGCTTGTCGAAGGGCGCTAAACTCCTCCTCTATGAGGAGGTCGTAACCGATATGTATGTGCCTGTAGTCAGTAAAAGTGGAAGACCATTAATGCCGTGTAAACCTTCAAAGGCAAGAAAATTGCTGAAGAGGGGTCTAGCATCGAAAAAATGGAATAAATTAGGGATATTCTATATTCAACTCGCCTTTGATCCAACTTCGGAGTTCAACAAAAACCAAGATATATGTCTAGGGTTAGACCCCGGTGCCAAATTTGATGGTATCTCTATTAATACCAAAGAGAAAGTTCAGATCGCAGGAATGCTTGAACTTCCAAAAGGAATCAGCAAGAAGATGGGACAGAGAAGAATTTTGAGAAGAGGTAGAAGATATAGGAAGTGTAGAAGAAGACCTAAGAGATTTAATAACAGAAAAAGAGCTGAAGATTGGTTGGCTCCAGAACAAAGAGCTAAAATTGAGTTCCGTTTGAAAGTAATAGCAGAACTGAGAAAACTCTACCCCATCACTGACTTTGCGGTAGAGGATGTCAGATTCAATCACTATAAGAAAAGATGGGGGAAGTACTTCTCCACAGTCGAAATTGGTAAGACAAAGCTGTACAATCAATTGCTACTGTGGGGTGGTAAACCAGCTCATCTCTATACCGGAATAGAAACATCAGAGCTCAGAGAAGAACTTGGCTTGAAGAAAGATGGCAGAAAGTCTCAGAGGACTCCAAATTCTCATGCAGTAGATGCTGTGGTGTTAGCAACTCAGGTGGTAAATACGAAAGATCTAACAATACCTAGTTTCTTTGTGTGGAAGAGATATCAGAACAGGAGAAGACAGCTACATAAGATTCAGTTTAAGAAAGGTGGAGAGAGACCCCGAGAAGGTGGATCAAATAGTTTACCACCATTCAAGAAGAACGATGTTGTGCTGTATAATGGAAGATTAGCTAGGGTGGGTGGATATAGAAATAACAGAATATCTTTACATGCATACAATTTGGATAATAAAATGTTCACTCAAAAAACTAAACCAGAAGAATGTATCAGATTATTTAATCAACAAATTATCTATGCTGCAGTTCCTCTCCCCCTTTAAAGGGGAGCTTCCCTGCGGATGGATGGTGTGAATCTTTTTGAAAAATTAGGAAAAAAAGAACTCAGTTCAAGAATAAAACTTCAACTTATTCATGCATAGAAGATCATAATAATTTTTAATGCAAAAAAGAAAATGAATTAAAGAATTCTCATTCCCTTCATATCAAATATTTGAAATAAAACAAAAGGTGAGTAAAGTGACTGTAGAGCTTCCTTCAAAAGAAGAAAATTTTTCTGAATGGTTTAGTACGATAATAGATGTTGCTGAGATTGCAGATTTTCGCTACCCTATAAAAGGATGTGGAATTTGGCTTGCTTATGGCTTCAAACTCAGGCAAAACGTCTGCAAAACTATGAGAAAGTTTCACGATGAAACAGGCCATGATGAAATGCTTTTTCCAATGCTGATTCCTGAAGATCTTCTAAGAAAGGAGTCAGATCATATAAAAGGTTTTGAAGACGAGGTATACTGGATAACTCATGGTGGCTTGTCACCCTTGGACGTTAAGTTGGCGTTGCGGCCTACGAGCGAGACAGTCATGTATCCAATGTATGCGCTTTGGATTAGAAGTCACGCTGACATGCCTATAAAAGCTTATCAAATAGTTAGCATTTTTAGATATGAAACTAAAGCCACTAAGCCACTAATTAGAGTAAGAGAAGTGACTACCTTTAAAGAAGCTCATACTGCACATTCCACTTTTGAAGAAGCAGAAGAACAAGTTAAAGAGGCAATCAGCGTCTATAAGAATATATTTGATTCATTAGGAATTCCTTATTTGATCAGTAGACGTCCGGAATGGGACAAATTTGCTGGATCAGAATACTCCTTAGCCTTTGAAACTGTAGTTCCTGACGGGCGAACTCTCCAGATTGGTACCATACATCAGTTAGGTCAAAATTTTTCAAAAGCATTTAACATGGAATTTGAAACAAAAGATGGTGGAAGAGATTTCGCATATCAGACATGCTACGGCATCTCCGAACGATCAGTTGCAGCTGTAATCGCAGCTCATGGTGATGATCAAGGGCTGATTTTGCCACCAAATGTAGCCCCCCTTAAAGTTGTAATAGTACCGATCTGGTACAAGGGAAAAGAAGAAGAAGTCAATGAAGCATGTGAAAAAGTATACAATATATTGAAGGAATCGGGAATCACTGTAAAATTGGATGATAGAGACATAACAGCAGGCAGGAAATTCTATGATTGGGAACTTAAAGGGGTTCCTATAAGAATCGAAATTGGTCCAAAAGATGTTGAAAGCGGTGTTGTTACTTTTGTTAATCGATTAACAAAGAAAAAAGAAACATACCCACTGACTCCTACCGAAAAGTTAGTAGATAAAATCAAGGAAATTCTAAATGAAATTCAGGATGATTTGTATAAAAATGCTCATCGAAAATTTGAAGAAAAATTCTTACATAAAGCGAACAGTCTCGATGAAGCCCAAGAACTCCTTGAAGGTAGGAATGGAATTGTGATGGTTCCATGGTGTGGAGATGATGAATGCGGCTTTCAATTGGAAGATAAACTCGGTGGTACTATTCTTGGAATCCCTGTAGAAGAAAAGGTGACGTTAGAAGGTGAATGTCTTACCTGTGGGAGAGAAGCTATTACTTTTGTGGCCACATCAAGACCATACTAAAAATCAATCTTCAAACTTTTTATTCTCTCTTCTATTTCTTCTCTTGTGCCAAATACTGAAAGCCCAGGTCCTTCTGCTACAAATGAGGCAGCACTAGATCCAAATATCCCTGAGCGATATACGTCCTTTGTCTTTTGATATTCAATTAAAAAAGCAGCAAAAAATGCGTCTCCACATCCCGTAAAGTCTATTTCAATTCTTGGTCGTATGGCTGGTATATCGTATATTTTATTATCTTTTTTATCAAAAATGATTGATCCTCTTTCTCCCAAAGAAATTATTACCATCTTTGGCCCGAAATTGCTCAATTTCCGTAAAGCTTCAGTTAGATCTCTTGTTCCGGTCATAGCAATTGATTCTCTCTCGGATAGTTTCAATATATCCACGGATTCTAGGTAAAGTGAAGCATTTTCCCATCTTTTGTGTCGAACTTTTCCATTTTCATCAAATTCTCTCAAATATCCTTGCGGATCGAGACATATCATTGCATCACTGTTCTCTACGCAATATCTTAATGTTTCTAAAGGAATTTCTCCAGCGACAGGGCTAAAAATCATGTTTTCTACTGCCAAATTCTTCTTGGAAATATCTTTAGGGTAGATATCTTCACATTTACTCTTCAGTATTAGTTCTCTTTCATCTTCTTCATATGAAAGGTAATAATTGGTCGTTCTGCAAGGGCTAGGGCATAAGTGAACATCTGAAATATCGATGCCAGCTCTAATTAATTTTAACAAGTATTCATCTCTATAATCAACACCAACTTTTGAAACGGCAGAAACTTTTGCACCAATTCTGGCAGCAGTGATTCCACCATAGGCAGGGGGACCACCCATTGAGAATGATATTGTTCCTTTTCTTTTTATCTGGTCAATTGTTAAATGACCAATGATCGCTAATGAGGACATTTTTAATCCTCTGTAGTTATTTTCAATTATATCAAATTTTATTTACCTTGAACGTAATTCCCATGCCTTATACCTCTATAAGACATACTCACTCAGGCTAGTCACACGCTCCGTCCTTCAGGGCGGGGTTCTTGACAGGGGAACAGTTATCCGTGAAAATAATTCTTTTGTTTCGTTTTCTAAATTCTGAAAGCTTATTTTTAGATCAGCTTCTGCGAATTCTCCCTCTTCCTCCATCGATTGCGTTATTTGAAGAGGAAATGAGATCTGAGTGGCTTGGTTAGGTAGGAGTTCAAATATAGTTTTATTTGGAGTTCCTTTTGTTAATCTGATTTGCGGGGGGAGATCTATATTTACAATTATATTCTGAGCCAATTCAGAACTATTATTTTTTAGCTGAATAACCAGAGAAAGATCATCGCCTTCAAAAATAGGTTCAGAAAAAATAGTCTCAGATGTTATTTCCGGATATCCCGAAAGAATTTTGATTGTTTGCTCATTTGTGCTAAGTAAAAATTTGATATCATTTTCAGAAATGCATGTTATCTTAATGGGCCCGATTCTGGCTTCTCCTCTTTGTTTTGCACGAAAATCAAATTTAAAACTTGATTCTCCTTCCGGAATTTTTTCAAGACTGGTTTTTTCGAATAAGTTAAGTTTTGTAGTATCTGTATTAAAATCAATTTCTTCTAATAGTAATGGTTTAATGGTTGAAATTTTAATTGTCGGAGAGAAAATATCACCTTTCCGTAATGTTTTTTCTTCAACTTCTAGATTGACTTCTGTGGAAATAATATATTCTGTCTGCATAATCAAATATTCAAAAAAGTCTTCCTCTTCTTTCGATATTTCTTCAGGTAGGTGTTCCCTAACTTCAGATAATTTTTCCTTTTTTCTTGATTTCAATATAAAAAAGATCTGCTTAATTAGTTGCAAAAGTGGTAATTTTTCCCTCCCTTTCTGTTTTTCTACTTTTTTAACGATTTTTTTTGATTTTTCAATTTGCCCATCAACCAAATGAAGATAACTGTTCATTAACATGCATTTAGAAGCCTTAATGATATTTTGATGTTTTAAAAATAATTTTGCTGCCTCATTAAAACTTTTTTCAGATTCTTTGAGCTTTTTAAGGCCTAAATAACAATAAGCTATTTTTAGAATTATTTTTGGAGCATCATCTTCATAATCATATAAGAAATGTTTTTCTTTTTCTAATAAATTTTCATAAACAGATATAGCATCCTCATATTTTCCTGAAATTTGCAGTAATGAACCACCTTGCGTTAAACAATACACCATCTCTGGGATGTCTGAGACACTTTCGAAAATATCTGCGGCTTCTAAATACTCGGATGCAGCAGCTTCATATTCTTTCTTTTTTTCTAATTTTTTTGCCCTTTTGCGATGTTTCTTTGCTCGTTTTTCGGGCTTTTCTGCAAATAATCTCCTTAGTTTCATTACTTTTCTCCACTTGATTTTGGTCAA
>JAECRX010000197.1 GCA_016292335.1 Candidatus Sifarchaeum subterraneum
TTAGGCTAGTCAAGACTTGCATTGCTACCACCATCACAAGCCCCGTCCTTCAGGGCGGGGTTCTTGACATGACGACGACTTTAATAAGAAAAATACTCAATCAATCTATTAAATTATCTAGTAAACTCCTCCGCATGATCGATGAATTTTCGTTAGTTATTTGAAATGATCAATTATTTTTTGTGCAAGATTAATAGACGCATTTTGTTGTGTCTCTTTAGTAGTTGAACCGATGTGGGGAGTAGCTATTACATTTGGTTCGTTTATTAGTTCAGATTTGCCTGGAGGTTCTTTTTCAAATACATCTAAAGCCGCACCTGCAACTTTTCCTGATCTAATTGCTTCTAAGAGTGCTTTTTCGTCTACTACACCTCCACGGGAAGCATTGATAAGATATGCACCCTCTTTCATTAGTGAAAACTCTCTTTCACTAATCATATGATATGTTACAGGCAAGAGAGGAACATGAAGCGTTATTACATCAGCCTTTCTTAATAAAATCTCAAGAGCATCTTTAGAGGGACCGAGCGGTTCAAGATTCATCCGTTTTGCATTCTCTAATGCACTATCGAGAACATCATAAGCTAAGATGTTCATTTCAAAGGATTTCGCTCGTTTTGCAACTTCTACCCCGATATTACCAAATCCCACAATCCCAAGTGTTTTTCCTTTTAGTTCCAACCCCTTTAATTTCTTTTTAAGCCATTTTCCTTCCTCTAGACCACGATTAGCTTGCGGAATATGACGGAATAGCGCTATAATTAGTCCAATGACTAACTCTGCAACTGAAACACTTGGAGCATTAGGGGTATTAAAGACAGTAATATTGTATTCCTTCGCAGCATCCATGTCAATATTATCCAAACCGACGCCTGCACGACCAATTACTTTAAGCGAAGATTCTGCTAGTATTTCGCGTGTTACCTTTGTAGCACTTCTAACAATAAGTGCATCATACCCCTTTAACACTTCTTTAAGCATAGAAGGAGTTTCCCCAAACCGTTCATCAACTACGAAGCCTGCATCCTTCAGCATTTTTATTCCATCTGGGTGAACAGGATCTGTAACGAGAATCCGTAAAGTCAAAAACCAACCTCCTCATTTTGAACAAAATATCTTACACTACAAAAATGATGTTATTGTCCCAAATTAAGAAAATTTTATAAATAATTTAGCGATTCAACACTAATTAATTATAATTAGTCTAATTAATTATAATTAGACAACAAAATGAAAAGAGTCGGGAAAAATGGCTGAAAAAAAAGATGATGAGAAACAAAGAAAGAAATTCACGACTGTTTCTATACCTACCCCGCTATTTCGCAAAGTAGAAGAAAGAATTAAAGACACAGGTTTTACATCTGTCTCAAGTTATGTAACCTATGTCCTGAGGGAAATAGTCGCTGAAGGTGAAAAAGAAGAGGAAGAACACCCTTTCAGCGAAGAAGATGAAGAACGGGTGAAAGAACGGTTGAGAAGACTTGGTTATCTCGAATAAATACAAGTTGGTGATATGATGCCTAGACCACATGGAGGAAAGTTGATAAACCTTAGCCTTAAGGCTAGTGAAAAGGAAAGAATTATAGATCAAGCCAAAGAACTGCCACAGATCGAACTCAGAAGCGATCTGGTTAATGACGTGGAGAACATAGCTAATGGCGTATTTAGCCCGTTAGAAGGATTCTTTAACAATGAAGATCTTGAATTATGCTTATTCGAAAAGAGATTATCTAATGACTTTCCATGGACTATACCAATTATTCTCGATATTTCAGAAGAGAGATCAAAAGAAATTCAAGAGGATGACGAGATTATTTTACACAACAAAAATGGATTACTCGCTGTAATGAAAGTTGATGAAAAGTACAAGTATGATAAACAAAAACTAGCTCAATACGTATTTGGAACTACAGAGACTAACCATCCTGGAGTTGCAAGAGTTTTTACACTAGGAGATGTCCTCATAGGTGGAAGAATTGGGTTAGTAAACGAGACAAAACGACAATATGAGCAATATAACTTAAAACCAATTGAAACACGCATCTTATTTAAGGAAAAGGGCTGGAGGACTGTTGTTGGATTCCAAACTCGAAACCCTCCTCACATAGGTCATGAATATGTACAGAAAACCGCATTAACTTTTACTGATGGGATCTTCATAAACCCAGTAATTGGGAAGAAAAAAATCGGAGACTTTAGAGATGATGTCATACTCGCATCGTACGAAGAACTTATGAAACATTATTATTTAAAAGAACGAGCTGTGATGAGCATTCTTAATTTCGATATGAGATATGCGGGTCCTAGAGAAGCGATTTTTCATGCTATAGTTAGAAAAAACTTTGGGTGTTCCCATATAATCATTGGAAGAGACCACGCTGGTGTTGGAAACTATTATGACCCATATGCTGCACAGGATATTTTCGAGGAGTTTCCAGATTTAGGAATATTTCCTATTTTCTTCAAGGCGTTCTTCTACTGTAAACGTTGTGGCGGAGTGGCAAATGAGAAAACCTGCCCGCACAGCGAAACAGATCACATTTCATTTTCTGGCAGCAAAATACGTAAGCTGATCTGCGATAAGAAACTGCCACCAGAAGAAATAATGCGACCTGAAGTTGCAAAGTTGATTATATGTGAAGAAAATCCTTTTGTAAGTGAATAAAAGAATGGAAGAACTCAAAAAATTACAAACTAAAAGCGGCTTGCTTATTCATCATTGGGATACTGACGGGATTTGCTCAGCTGCATTACTCTACGATTTTCTCTCAGCAAATGACTCACAAATTATTACGTCAACATTACAGATTGGGAATTACAGGCTGACACCAGAGATTTATGAAAAAGCACATGACTTTGAGTTTATCATCATAGCAGATATTGCAGTGCTTAAAAAAGATGTCCTGGAACTTCAACAGGTTACAAAGGCACAAATACTCCTTTTTGATCACCATTTACAAGATCACATGCCAGGAGTGCTTAATTTCAATCCAACTCTTTCTGGAGAAAATGGTGATAATTTTCCTGCGGCGGCTTGGTTTATTAATGATTTATTAAACAACGAAATAAACATACTTCCAATATTAGGGGCTGTAGGAGACCTAGGAGCGAAAATAAAAAAGAATAAAGTGATTTTCCAAGAGATTTCTACATATATTGACTCCATAGATATCAGTTTCTCAGAACTTCTAGACATGATTGAATTAATCGATTCAAACTTTAAAATTCAGAATAAAAAAGAAGTAGAAAATGCCGTATTCACTTTGCTTCAATTTAAAGATGATCCTAAACGCATCCTTACATACGAAAAATGGAGAAAACATTTAAAGCTGTTGGAAGACGAATTAAATCGTCTTATTGCACAAAGACCCTCTTATAAA
>JAECRX010000198.1 GCA_016292335.1 Candidatus Sifarchaeum subterraneum
CTTCCGATCTAAAGCATATATGAAGAGCTTTCCACTTAAGAGCTCATGATCCACAAGTTTGAAATAATTCGCCATGTTACCGAAGACAGAGTAGAGAAACCATATTATGCCCCCGACTTTGATCTCATAGAATTCACGTAAAAGGACTGCAAGAGAAAATTGACGATTTTGAACTTTGAGACACTCAGGGGAAGACACCAATATTTTTTGCCGGTGATGATAACTCACGGAGATCGATTTATTTCCATCATTTACACTTATTGACAAACTTATAACATCTATACTCTTTTTCCTCATTTAAAATACAGGCTTCCTGGAGATGTTGTGTTGAGCGGGAACGAGGACAAAAATCGAGTTTCTAAAATTATAGAATTATTGAAAAAGGAATATCCTGATACAAAGATTGCATTAAAATTCACTAACCCATTAGAAATTCTCGTTGCAACAATCCTTTCCGCACAATGTACAGATGAACGAGTCAATATGGTAACGAAAGATCTCTTTAAAAAATATAGAACTGCAAAGGATTATGCACAGGCAGATATATCTGAACTTGAAAATGATATAAGATCGACGGGGTTTTATAGAAATAAAGCTAAGTGGATCAAAAATGGCTGCAAAATGCTGGTGGAAAAATTTGACTCAAAAGTTCCAGATAACATGGAAGACCTTATAAAGCTTCCAGGTGTTGCTAGGAAAACTGCAAATATTGTCTTGTCAAATGCATACGGAGTAATCGAAGGAATTGCAGTAGATACCCATGTAAAAAGATTATCACAGAGACTTGGACTAACAAAAAATAAAAATCCTGACAAAATTGAACAAGATCTAATGAGTCTTGTTCCAAGGGAAGATTGGTTCTTGTTTACATATCTTCTAATAACACATGGAAGAAAAATCTGTAAAGCAAGAAAACCCCTACACAAAGTATGCGTTTTATATGATCTTTGTCCATCTAATCAATTGTAAAAACCCCATTTTTTGGAATTCTGGACAACCAGTTGGAGAAGTACTTGTAGACAGCGTCTAAATGTCATGAAATCAATTCGTATCAACTTGTTATTGTTTAGAGATGTCTTAAAAGAATGTGTTTCGGGAGAGATTGACCGATAATAAAAAAAAGGGAAATAAAATGACACTCGATGAATATTTTAAGAAAAGAAATTTTAAAAAAACCCCTGAACCGAAGGGAGAAATTAAAACAAGAGAAAGTGAAAATCCCATATTTGTCATTCAAAAACATCAAGCAAGGCACTTACACTATGATCTGCGCCTTGAAATGGATGGAGTATTAAAAAGTTGGGCAGTGCCAAAAGAACCGCCTGCAAAAGAAGGCGTAAAACGTCTTGCTGTTCAAACAGAAGATCATCCTATTGACTACGCGAATTTTGAAGGGGTGATAGAAGAAGGACAGTATGGTGCAGGTACGGTGGAAATCTGGGATAAAGGCGATTTTGAGTTGATGGAGCGAACAGATAACAAAATAATTTTCAACATAAATGGTGAAAAACTTAAAGGAGCTTATTGTCTTATCAGATTCAAACCAAAAGAACAACCCAAAAACTGGCTTTTTTTCAAGAAAAAAGGAAAATAGGATTAAAAAAATAAATAAAATTTTACTCGGAAGTTCTGACATAACCGAAATTATTTTATATTTTTAAAGGAAATTTGGTAATGCAGCTTGAATCACTAGTTCAACAGCAGTATTGTTCAGGCAGTATCCAAAGCTGTCCGAACAATCATAATACTCGGGCAGTAGCTCAGACTGGAGGAGCGGCGGGCTGTAGCGTATGCACATCTCTGAAACCGTGATGAGATGATAGCCCACACTCGTAGAAACCCGTTGATTCTTTTGCATAGAAATCTTATTCTGAATGCAGAGGAAGCGGATGTCGAGGGTTCAAATTCTTATAGGAATAGTCCGAGCTAGGATCTCCACATCCTATAAGATGGAATTCCCTCCTGCCCGACCATTTTTCTGAAACTTCTAGGCTCCTCCCAGATCTAAGCCCTTTAACGAACGGTTATTGTTTCCTTAAATTTCTCTTTGAAAATTTGTTTTTAATAAATAGATTAAATATATGTTATATTTAAGACTGCAGAAAACCATAGAGGGCAAGAAATGAAGAAAGTAGCTATTGTTGGATTAGGACACTCCAAATTTGGTGTAAGGAAAGATATCAGTCTTAGAGAAATGGCATATGAATCAGTCAAAGGCGCTATTGAAGATTGTAATGTAGGAAGTGTAGATGAAATAGAGGCGTCGGTTACAGGAATTACGAGCGATGAATTTGCACAACAAGTTGTTCCAGCTCCCATTATAACCGATTATATAGGAATGGTAGGAAAACCAAACGTCAGAGTCGAAGCGGCATGTGCAACAGGGAGTGCAGCCATTATGACAGCATACAGTTGGATCGCTTCTGGTTTGTATGATATAGTTCTCGCAGTTGGAGCTGAAAAGATGCATGAAGCTGGCACAAGTCATGCAACAGAGATTATGGCAATGGCGGGGGACTCACAATGGGAATATGGCCCCTTTGGTGTTACCTTCCCTGGATTTTACGCAATGCTTGCAATCGCGCATATGGCAAAATTTGGGACCACGAGTGAACAACTTGCAAAGATTGCTGTAAAGAACCATAAACATGGAGTTAGCAACCCGAACGCACATATGAGAAAGGAGATCACTGTAGAGAAGGTATTAGATTCATTTATGGTTGCTTATCCACTACACCTGTATGATTGCTGCTTGATAACAGATGGTGCAGCCGCTATTATTATGGTCTCTGAAGAAAAAGCGAAAGAACTCACGGACACCCCGATTTGGATAGAAGGAATTGGTTGCAGTACTGATACAGCAACAGTAATGGAAAGAAGTACTTTTACAGGTATAAACTCAACAAGAAAGGCAGCCCAGATGGCCTACAAGATGGCAGGGATCACAATAAAGGATGTTGATGTTGCTACCGTGCACGATTGCTTTACCATAGCGGAACTACTCGCATATGAAGATCTAGACTTCTGTAAAAAAGGAGACGGCGGGAAACTCATAGACGAAGGAGAAACATATTATGATGGAAGCACTCCAATTAACACGGATGGTGGCTTGAAATCCAAGGGACATCCTTTGGGTGCAACGGGAATTTCTATGGCAGTTGAAATATCCAAGCAACTACGTGGAGAGGCATACAATCAGGTCGAAGGAGCTGAGATCGGATTAGCTCATAATGTCGGCGGATCAGGGCAATACATCTTCGTAAACATTTACAGGAGGTAAAAAAATGTTATTTGGCAAGAATCCAATAATTACTCAAACGAAGGTTTCAGAATTTGCAGAAAGACTTAAGGAAAACAAAATAATGGGCACTAAATGTAAAAAATGTGGTCAAATCTATTACCCGCCCCGTTGGGCATGCGCTAAATGTCTCACAGAAGAAAACGAATGGGTGGAACTCAGCGGAGAGGGAAAACTGGCTACGTTTACTACTCTCAATGTAGGTGGGACGAAGTTTGAAAAAGATATCCCTTACACCGTTGGAATTATTGAATTAAAAGAAGATCAAAATATAAAAATCATGGGCTGGATATCGAATAACATTGACAGAGAGAATCTCGAAGTGGGCATGGATTTGAAGGCAGTCCCAAAAACATTGGAAGATGATAAAATCACTATAGAATTAATAAAAGTATAACTCTTTCCTTTTTTATTTTTCCGAGGAGAATAAATAGTATGTAGTTGCAGGAAAAAGAGTTTTGATCGTTTATCTTACACCAAGATGGATGATATTCTTTATTTAAAAAAATGTACAAAATGAGGCGTAATTTCAACTCGTTTTTACAAAAAAAGGAAAAAAGATTTAAGAGGTTTTAATCTAAAAAAGCCCCTTAATCTAAAAGTTCGAAAAACTTTGATGGCTCATCGCCTTCTGTAATAACGACTACACGTCCTCGTCCACGTCTGCCTGAAATCGACCGCGCAACACGTGATGCGGTAACCTTTTCTGCAACATTCGCGCTTTTTCCTTGCCAGACGTATATTTCTTCCCACCCATCTACAATATATACATCGTCTGAGTGGAGGGCCGACTTGGATGGCGTATCTAAAAGTTTTACCTCTGTTTTATCCATTGTTGTGCCAGGTTCTCTACGAACATGATACATCTTAGCAGCGTATTCCTCAACTTCTACTGGTTTAAACAAGGTAGGAGTGTCTTCAGCGATTAATTCTATTTTGCCGCCAAAGTTATCTAAAAATTCTTGAGATTCTTCTCCTTGATGAAATGTAGTGATCTTTGCTTTACCTGCTCTTTCGGCATCTAAAATACTTGCTGATCTCGCTGATAGGAATTTTTCATCAACGCTACATTTTTCGCCAAGCCAAATATATATATTCATTCCAGCATCCACAAGATATGCATCACCATTGGCAAAAACACCAACTTCTTCGCCTGTAACTTCTATAAGCTCGCCTTTTTTAGCTCTGTAAACTTTCATCATAATCCCTTCTACCAAGCAGTATTCATTTTATCTTTTATGAAAAAAAAAGCCCTCACTTCTATTTATTAGTTATTCACAAATTTTCCTGATCTGCTATAATGAATAAAAAATTAATGCATCTCAGGCTATTGCCTTCATGTTCTCTTCTTTATCTTTATCAACTAATTTTTCTAGTAATTCTAATTTAGGTTCGATATTAATGGGTTTCTTTACGAGGATTGAAAGTGAATCCAATGCCTTAAAACCAGTTCCAGTGACACCTAGTACTACTTTTTCATCTTTATCTATTTCCCCATTCTCAATAAGTTGGATTAAAGCAGCTAAAGTGACCGTACCTGCACCTTCAGAAAAGATCCCTTCAGTTGAAGCAAGAAGTTTCGCAGCTTGTAGAACTTCTTGGTCAGTGGGGGCGTAAGCTGTTCCGCCAGATTTCCTAATAAGAGAAACGGTATAATCTCCATGAGCAGGGTTGCCAATGGCAAGACTATGAACGATTGTATCAGGATTCTCAACAGGGATCATATGTGTATTATTTCTGACAGCATTAACAATGGGAGCACATCCAATAGGTTGGGAACCTGAGACTCGTGGGATCTCCTCGGAGGATACCAAATCAAGTTTTATTAGTTCTGAAAAACCTTTATATACAGAACATAGAAGTCCGCCACTTCCTAGTGGTAAAATAATATGGTCTGGAAGGGTCCATCCCATTTGTTCAGCAATTTCGTATGACATGGTCTTGCTACCTTCAACATAGTAGCTCCGGATATTGATATTGACAAGTCCCCAACCATATTTTTCAGCTGCTATAATTCCAAGAGCGAAAGCTTCATCATAGGTGCCCTTGATTCCTATAATTTTTGCCCCATATAATGACATCTGAATGATTTTGTTTAATTCTATTGTCTCGGGAACCAATATGAAACAGCGTAGTCCCACTTTTGCTGCGTGAGCAGCCACTGATGCAGCCAAATTGCCTGTGGATGCACATCCTACAACATTGATCCCGAATTCCAAACACTTAGAAATTCCAACTGAAGCAGGTCTATCCTTAAACGAAAGGGAAGGATTTACAGTATCATCTTTGACGTAGAGCTCTTTAATCCCGATCAATTCTCCAAGACGCTTACATTTATGAAGGGGAGTTCCACCATCTCCAAGAGAAACCATTTTGGAATAATCTTCGATAGGAAGTAATTCTATATAGCGCCATAAATCGAACGGCCTTTTTTCAAACTTCTTAATAGATATTACTTCTTTTAGGGTCTCATAATCATATTCCACTTCAAGTGGGCCCCAACAATTCTTACATGCAGAAATGGGAAGTTTCGGATATTTTTTGCCGCAATCCATACATACCAAGCCGGCTACTCTTTCCATTACCAATCACCATGAATTATGAGTATTACTCAAAGTCATAAATTGTACTTCAGAAAATTTCTGTTAATAATTAATAATGTTTTAGATTTAATGTTGGATTTATATATATTTTTGGATAGAAAAAACCGCAAAATATTATTGAGGGTAATAGAAAATAGCTTAATTCTTCATTAAATTTGTCTTTTCTTGTAAAGACAAATGAAAAAATTTTGATACGTTCTCAGGTGAATGAAAAAAAGCCATAAATTTCTAGGATTGGATAAAGAATTTATGGATATAAAGTCCACTGCACTTCATTGGCACCTCGGTGCCAACGCTTTTTTTGCACATCTCGAAAATTGCAATTTAGCGCAAATGATGGAGAAAGTGAATTAAACGCTCATAGATATAGCAATGGATATGAAGAACCCCGATTTTTTCAGGAGAGGAGTAACAGTAGTCATCAATTTTAAAGATGTGCCCTATTATAGGGATGAAAACGAAACAGGCGTGTTAAGGGCAAACAGACTCCCTAGCACTTCTTATGTCCACAGATATGCCACAATTTACGTAGCAGAAGAGGGACACCACCTTACTTTGGAGATTTCCCCCTGGGCCAATTTACAACGAAAAAATAAATCATGGAGCAGTTAATCTTCAAGGCAAGGAAAGTAATCCAGATAAAATACTGCCTTTACTGATTCAATAATTGCTGTTCAGACCTATCGTCCGATGTTTAGCAGTTTTTCAAATAATTGGATATTAAACTTGGAAGATATAGAATATTTGACATCATATGATCGATCAGTCTTTTCTAGAATATTATTGTCTTCCAAGATGTCAAGATGATATCGAATAGTTCTATATGATTTTTTAAGGATTTTTGACATTTGGTGGGGGTTACAGGGAGAATTTCGTAAAAGTTGGATAATTTCGACTCTGGTAAATCCCCCCTTTCCTTGGAAGAATGGCAGTTTGTGTTCCACGAAATATTTTTCTATTGGATTACCCTCTTTCCTGATATTTTTTAATGAGATCATGAGATCACTTCAAATTAGTTTTATAGATTAAACTAAACTTAATATGATCCTAAGAAGCATATTAATTCTTAAGCTTTCTAGTAAAATTCTCCTCATTTCCCTAAAAAAACAAAAATTTAATTTTTGATTTGATTGAATGTTTTTTGTAATGTATGATTTTTTCAAACCTCCGACCAGGAGTAGGGACATAAGGAATTTAGACGATTTCAAACTATTAAAATAGTCATATTATTCCGATAATACCTCTATTTTTAAAAAATCTCCCGAAAAAAATCCTTAATTTTTGTTCTTGAGGCTAATTTTTGAGAAATTCAAACTCATCGATAGAAATTATCCTTCTCTCCATTTGTCCTAGAGCTGAGGCTATATATACACAGAATGCCTGAGAAGAAATTTTTCTTTTCCCTCCTCCGTTTATCGTTCCCTCCTTTTTAAATCTTCAGCAAACAGAAGTAAAGAATCGAAAAAAATCATTGAAAAAATGACTTTTATGAATCTCAGTAATAAAAAGTCACCGAAACATTAATAAGATTAATATGCCAGTGGAATACAAGAATTCAAAGATTACCTTCAGGCATTTTATTTAAAAAAATTATTATCTAAATTCATAATTAAAGGCGGCTTAAGAATGGATTATGTCTTAGGTCTCAAATGCACAGAATGTGGAGAAAGATATCCAAAACTTCCAGTTTCAGTATGCGCTAACTGTTGGGGTCCACTTGAAGTGGAATATGATTATGAGGCCCTAAAAGAAGTAATATCCATTAAGGAATTTGAAAAAAGGCCGTTCGATTTATGGCGCTATATAGAATTACTTCCTATCGAAGATTATTCCAAAATGGTTTCTCTTGGAGATGGTGGAACTCCTCTTCATAGATGCAAACGTCTGGA
>JAECRX010000199.1 GCA_016292335.1 Candidatus Sifarchaeum subterraneum
CGACGCAGTTATGTCAGTTGGCTTGTGGAACAACCCTGCCCTTGCTGTTTATATCGCCATTACAGGGGCAATTTGGCTAGCGAACGACATTCCGCCATTCCTGATCACATCAAGCAGAACTATATTCGCATGGGCCTTTGACAGATCTTTCCCAGTTAAATTCGCAGAAATAAATGAGAGATGGAGTTCTCCAATTTGGGCTATAAATATAACGGCCCTTGTGGGTGTGTTCGGAATATTCCAGACAGCTGGAGAAGACATGGGCGTGCCACAGCTAATATTCTTCGGCCACTGGTTTGGTGTAGTAGCCAGTCAAGTGTTCTACGATGTGATCATGATGTGGACCGGGTGCATGGTAGCTATGATACTTCCATGGTATCGATCAGATATCTTTGAAAAAGGTCAAGCTTGGAAAGTTGGACCCATTCCGCTCGTTTCTCTCGTTGGTGGGATAGGATTTGTCTCAAACAGCTATGTTCTAGTCGAAAGCGCTGCAGCATCGCTCCCAGCCGGTGTCTATGTCCATATGGTATGGTTTACTCTGAGTATTCTTATCTGGACTTGGATGTTCGCTAAAAACAAAAAAATGGGAATCGATGTGGAAACAATCTATACGGAGATTCCACCGGAGTAACTTTCAGATACCTATACGTTTCAACCCCACATTCCATCTTTTTTTTTCTAGTAACTATTAAGTTCTCTGTGGTAGAGAAGATTTGAGTTGACTTCTGTAAATAACTTAGAAGCTTAAAGTAATTCGATCATCCGAAGAAAGCGTCTCCATGACATATATAGACACAGACAGACACCAACTTACCCACAAAAAACTCAATATTTACCTTCTTCTTAATAATGTCTTCTTTTATACCCTCTGAATTTGCTAAATCTCACTTTAGATTCACTCCTACGGCCACCAAGTAACAAAATAAGATAAACTTACATTAAAAGTTCAATACACTCTCTATAAAATGTGAAACACTCACCAGTTGAATTGAAGAATTGTAACCTATTTTTCTTCTTCCTCAATTTTTTCGATCCACATTAGCGGAAAATCAAGTTCAGGGATATAGTTCATTCTGAGCGTAACTCTTACTTTTTCATATTTTGAAATTACTTTTGCGGAATAAAGCCTTCCGCTGAGTCCAGTGTAATCATATGGATGTGTTCCTTCCTTTAATTTTTCATAGTCGATTTTTATTTTAACTTTTTCAATCCAAGGCTGACAAGAAATAGTTTCTTCAATTGTTTGTTCTACAAGAGAAATTGTTTTTTTATCCCTTTTCAAGGGAACACCACCGAATTGGTGATATAAAGCTCCAAGACTTATTGCAGCCTCAAATATTGCACGATCTCTGTCTGTAGTTCCTTCCCAAAAGTATTTCTTAACAATTTCTTCTATTTTCATATTCTCACCTCTTTTTAGAGCAGAAAAAATAGAGTCTGAGCAAATGAAATCCAAAACAGGGTATTCTCAATTCTTTTACCCAAATTTTCATCTATTTGAAAGAATCAATTTAGAAAAAATTTTTTTATCATTGAATTTAACAATAACTGAGAAGAGATTTCAAAAGAATATGTATTATTTATCACGAACCTCAAAGGGAGAGAATAACTACAAAAGAAAATAAGGGATTAATTTTGATCGAACAAAGAATAAAAAAACTACTTTTGGATCTAGAAAGAAAATTTCATTCCGGGGAAATTGATGAGCAAACATATGAGGATTTCAAAAAGGTCTATGAAAGAAAACTACAGGAAATTGTTTCATCCCCAAGAAGAGAAGTTTTTGTTAAATCTGTTCCTGAAAAATCTATAGAACCTGTTATAAAGAAAAGAATTGACTCTGTTCCAAAAGATATTTTAAACTACTTGAAGTGGAAACATGAGCTAATAGAAATATCAGCACAGCGTAGAGACATTTTTGAAGAGTTGAAAAGACTTGAGCAACAAATTGAGTCAAAAAGACTCGATATCGATGAAATAGAAAAAATCACCACAAAAATCGAAAACATCAACGAAAGTCTGGAAGATTTTGATGAAAGAATCAAATATCTTAAAGAAAAAACCGCAAAGAGACAATTGGAGTTAATGAAAATTTATGATGAAATTCGTACATACGAAGAACGACTAATCAAATTAGAAAATATTAATGTTAGCCAAGAAATTCGTGATAACCTTAAAGAAGAATACACCAAGAAACTTGATTCACTTAGGGAGAGAATTCCTGAAGAGAAACAAAGGATTGAAACATCGATCACATTGCTGGAAGATGAAATTACAAGACATAATGAGGAGAAAGATATCTTTGTGACAAGAGTAAAACTAGGAGAAATAAGTTCAGAAAGATTTGAAACTAAAGATAAACTGTTTAATGAAAAACTTGAACAGTTGAATAAGTACATTACAATTTTACAATCTGACCTTTTAAGGCACTCGGTAATTCCTCAGTTGCCAAGAAAAGAAGTAGAAGAACCAATTAAATTACCTAGCTCAGAAGAAATCGAAGAACCAACTAAACTACACGAACTAGAAGAAGTCGAAGGAGAACAAATTGGTGAACTAGAAACTCCAAAAACGATCCCCTTTGATGTAGAAACCCTTTTAGGAAGGAATGTAAAAGATTCTAATGCACAATTTTACGGAAAAGTTCTCAACATTTTAAATATCCCTCAACATGGACCAATGCTCCTAATCAAAAGCAATAAGCCTAGCTCATCAATAAGAGATATTGTTGATGAAAAATTTGTAAATAGTGAGATTATTGAAAAAGAGGAAGAAGAAAACATCACCAAAAAAATCCAAGACCATTGTTTAAAAGAAGAAATACCAATCCTACCAGAGGAAGTGCGGTTATCATTTTATAGAATTGTTCCAATCGATTTAATTAAATTAGACCAAGAAAATGTTCTATTGACAGAAGAAAAACTGTTTACACTTCCACAAATATTCAGAGTTGAATGTAAAGATGTTGTTGATGTTGACGGACAACATCTCGGCACTGGATTCTCATTGAATGGCAAAAATTCGAAAATAACTCTAGAAATCTACAGAGAGATTCCTGAAGAAATATTCGAACTAGTAATAGGATTTATGGCTCTTTCGGAGTTGCAGTTGAAAGAAATACAAAAAATTGTTTCTGAGACGCTTAATATCGAAATGGAAAGGGGGAGTTGCCTTTCTAATTTGTTTAGATTTTTAATAGAGATGGGAGAATTTGAAACAATAAAACAGTATGAGGAGCTTAAATCAACGGTAGACTTTCTAGAGGTTCCTTTCGAAGAGATAGAGGAAATTATGGAAAGTGCTGTTAAACTAAAGAAGAGCTATCCATAATTTTCAGGTGATTCTTTCTGTTTAGACCTGCTCTGTGATAATTCTGGATAGCGAACAACTTCTCCCTAATGAAAGAAAAAAGAAAAGATCCTCTTGCAGATTTCGATAAAAATGAAATAAATAGTAGAAATTTTGTTGGAAACCGAGGGTTTACTGATTTGATATTGCATTAGGAAGGAAATAGCTAAAAATGGTATTCCGTAAAAATTTGGACTGTATCGCAGTTTTTTTGTGAATTTACATCATTTTTGCTGCTTCATAAGCTGCTTTTGCTGTATCTGTATATGCCACTCCAGGATCGGAATCTGCTGAAGCCCATGCCACAATTAAGCCTTTTCCTGGTGGATCTCCGATTACTGTCATTACTACATGTCCATTTCCAGCCACGTTTGTGGCCACATATCTCTCATCAGTAGCTTGCATGAGTGCATATCTGACGTTTTGAACGACGATAGATTGCTTATTTGAAAAAGCGTTAACAAAGTCAGATGGATTTACCGTCCAGTTTTGAGTTTGACCATATATTGTCCCGTCCCAACCGATAATTGCAACTGCACCAATAGATTCTGTTGCGAACAAATTGTTAATCAAATCTTGTAAACTCATGCCACATCAACCTCCGCCAAAAGAGTAATAGGGTTCTTACAATCTATATATTCTCTTTTCAAATTCTTTGATTGTATAGTATTAAGTTTTTTTGGTAAATTTGAGAGATTTTTCGATTCTTTAAACTATCTTCCGCACACTTTTCACATTGTAAACAATATTGAGATTAGTTCCTTTATAAATATCTTATAATTACTTTCATAATACAAAATTGATAACAAAAAATATAATATAAATGTAAAGATGTTGCAGAATTTTTCGAAACAAATAAAAGGATGAAAGAGCGTTCCATGTTCTGGTGTTGTTTCGGTTCATGGAAAAATAGTGGATGCTCATATGAATATATTGAGGCCATAGAGGAATACGAAGGAAAAGGAGAGGGAAAGAAGAGGGAGCTGGCCAAAGAAAAGGCGATTTCCCATCATTTTCCTTTTCAAGAAACCACCATTTGACATTTAATGTTGCTTTTACAAAAAAGTGTGTTTATTTTTAAGAATTGCATTTCCTTAGTTCTAAATGATCTTAGTTGATGATTTCATTAGAGATTTCTGGATAATAATTTCTGACGCATCAGCAACCATGCGCCTACAGCTGACAAAATCCACATATCCCAAAAGACACCCCAGCTGCAAATCAGCCCAGATATTATTAATCCTTCCACCTTTTTATCTTTAATAGGTATTCCTAATCCAATCGCAGCGTTCATACGAATTCCAGGCTCGGAATCAAGTAGTAGAGAGCGAAGTATTTCAGTCCCTTTTTTGGAAAAAGTTCCAAAAAAATTTAAACGAACTGCAAATGCAGCACCACGACGTAACCATAAATCATGAGTTTTGAGCAGAGGAGAAAGGGTTTGAAGTCCTTTTTCAGAGGCAGTACCAAGACAAACCATCCCAACGGACCAAGCAGCAAAAAAACGTACCCATCCATCCGAATCTTGGAAGAGTTTTTGGAGAGAATCAATTATTGTCTCTTCACCAGTGCCTAAACAAACCAAACCAGCACTGAATGCAGCACCACGACGGACCCATGCGGAAGAGTCCTCTAGGAGAGGTTGAAGATGATTGACCCGTGATTCAGCTGAACATGTGCCAAGGAAAGCCAAACCAATTCCTGCTGTTGCTCCACGACGTACCTTATCAGAATGAGCCTCAAACAAGGGAAAGAGGTTTTCCAATTTTTCACCGGATTTAATATCGAGAAAAATCAATCCAACTCCCCATGCAGCACCCAAATATACCATCCATTGAGGATCCCTGAATGCAGGGAAGAGTGCATCTATACCTGCTTCAGAACCTGTACTTAAATAAATCAATCCGATTCCCCATGCTGCACTACGACGAACCCATTCAGAAGGATCCTCAAGCAGTGGAGTTAGGATTTCCACTATTTCCTTCTTACCAGTTCCAATAAAAATCAACCCGATGCCTATAGCTGCGCCGCTTCTTAATCCATCAGAAGGCTTTTCGATCAATTGTTGAAGGACTTTTTTCCCTAGTTCGGATTGAGTGCCTAGGAAGGTTAAACCATAACCCAATGCAGCCCCGTGACATACCCATCCAAAAGAGTCTTCAAACAGAGGGATTAAATTTTTCACATCCTCCTCCGCTGCGGTTCCAAAAAGGAGAAAGCCAACGCCTAGTGCAGCATTTAAGCGAACCCTCCAATCGGGATCCTTAAGTAGAGGCTGAAGAATCTTCAATCCTATTTCAGAACAAGAATTGAAAAAGGTCATACCAATTCCCAAGGCAACATTAGCTCGGACAACGCCAGAAGGATCCTCAAGTAAAGGATAAAGAATTCCCAATTCTTCCTCAAGGTCTGTGTTGATAAGGCAAAATCCAACGCCCAATGCAGCACCACTACGAATCCACTCATCCGAGTCCTTGAGAAGAAGGCGAAGTTCTTCAAGAGCTTTTGTTCTCTGGCCGATACTTGGTTTTTTCATTTTTTTTCCCTCTATGAACCTCAACTATCTTCAGACTAAGAAGTCTTAATTGAAAAGAGTCAGCAAAAAAAGGATTTCTCATTCCATTTCTGCAATGTTCTTTCCAAATTTTTCAGGAAATAGTCGCTTTAGTAGATCCTTTGCAGCTTTATGAATATTGTATTCGTCAATTGATTGAATGGGTACCCATTTTGCATCAAAAGCGTCACCCGATGGCGCTAATATTCCACCGACTTTTTCTGCAAGAAAATCAATCACAACATAATGAAATTTCAATCTCCCCTTCTCATCTGGGACGATCACATCAAAGATTTCAGCAATATCACCTGTTTTAACGATAATTCCAGTTTCTTCCTCAACTTCTCTCTTTACTGCATCTCTTACTTTTTCTCCGAGTCTTACTAATCCCCCAGGAAAACTCCAAATACCTTTACCAGGTTCGTTTCCTCTCACAACAAGTAAAACATCGTCCCGATTATTGTCAAGGACTATACCAGCAACCCCGACTAAAGGCCTTTTAGGATATAGACGTTCTTCATCCATAATTTATTCCTTCTCAATTAAGATTTAATTTGATACAATAATATCAGTTCAATGTGAGGTAACGTCAAATTTGAGCATTTTTATAAATATTGAATGAGACGACACTCCTACAAATAGGCTGATGAATCGCGAACATTTCTGGTAGGTTTCAAAAACTTTTTTCAAAAGCATTTTTGAAGTAATATGAAATTTATCCCCCAAAAAAACTATTAACCTACCCAATAAAGCCTCTATATACATGTTGAATAGCTTTCGTGGATTTTGGGCTCCATAATGTAAATTAAGAGAGGACGAATAGGTGAAGATATGAAACCGCAGAGTTTTCTGATAGTGGGTGGAGGCTGCATTATTATAAGCATCTTGCTCATGATCTTCCTAGGACAAACTTTTTGGATTCAATTGTATCCGTATACACCTTTTGTACCGCTCTTCTTCTATGGATTTGCCATTTTTCTATTGCTCTTAGGATTAAGATTCATAACAAAAGGATTGAGCGCCTAACCACTAATAAACAAATCTAGAAGATCACTTTAAGAAAAAAGTAAAGAAAGAAGACAAAACTTCTCCAGAGTGACTCAGGTAGAATTACAGTGTATCATCTGTATCTAGAGATATGCATCAGATAAGATCGGTATTAGAGACCAGAAAATAATACAATATGTTTTTGGGTTATATGAGCTGCCTCCAGCCATCGGCAATATCCCTACACATTGAAAAATAAAAAAAAGAGTTGGGATAGTATTCTCATACTAAACTAATTGCCAGTAAATATCTATTTCATAATCCCAATTACCATCCAATTTTATCTCTACATGCGTTTTGTAAGTTGGTGTCCCAACAGTATCTGCGATTGCCCCAAGCAAACCTCTGTCTAATGTTGTAGAAAACTCTACTTTTGTACCCGCTGGAATAACACCGCCAGATAGCTCATATTCTGACACTTGAGTATTAAGTGTCGTCGTTGTTATTTCCACTTTATCTATTTCTATATCAGCACTGCCTGTATTCTCTATAACTACAACCAAATCGACAGAATCTCCACTAATTTTTACAGGATTATCCTCTGAACTGCCTGATGCGTCTTGTCCATTGATCGTTGTTGATATTCTGAGATTTCTTTCCATTTGATCTTCCTCTGCTGTTTCATTATCCGTTTCGCTGTCATTGTCCTCATCGTCTTCACTGTCATCCGCATCGTCCGTATTATTGCCAAAATCCTCTAAATGATCTTCCGCATCCTCTGCTCTTTCTATCGCATCTATGGCTTTCTCATAGGCTTGCTTATAATGACCTTTATCGTATTGATCTTTTGCGTTTCTTAAATTATTCTTTGCTGAGGTCAGTTTTCCTTTTGCGCCGTTGATTGCACCTGAGTCATAATTACCACTTTTTTCTGCGTCCTCTATCATGTCCTGTATATCATCAATTTTTTCTGTAGCTTCCGTTATTTTTTCCTCTGCTTTCGCTTTCAACTGGTCATCTTTGTCATCATCACCAGTATTATCTCCTGTTTCCTTATCTTTTAATATTTCAATTGCTTCTTCACAGTATTCTATGGCCTCTTCTGCTTTTTCATAAGCGTCATCATAAGCTCCTTCGTCAAATTTCTCTTGTGCATCTTCAAGTTTAACCTTCGCAGCTCCCAGTTTGGCCTTTGCATCTTCTATTGCGTCTTCGCTGTAAGCTCCGCTTTTTTCTTTGTCCTCTATCATGGTCGATACATCATCAATTTTTTCTGCAGCTTTCGCTATTCTTTCCTCTGCTTTCGCTTTCAACTGGTCATCATTGTCCTCATCTTTGCCATCGTCATCATCACCACCGTTGCGCATGACAGAAATAGGCTTAACTACTCCATCGTTATTATTTTCATCGTTGGGCATGAAATATATAGGCTCTGCAACACAAAAACCAATAGTCAAGACAAATATGAGAAATATCACGCCGAAAGCAGAATATGATGTTCCTCTCAACAGCCATCACACTTTTTTTTATTTTATATTTTTTAATTCTGATTTTTTCCTATTCTGTAGATTTATAGTCTTTTAACTCATTCTTATTTATTTATAGGATCAATCTAGTGATTGAAACATACCAGATTTTAATACTATTTTTTTGGCAGAATGAAAAAGGTTATTATATACCTGTAAAGTATTATTTTTTTCTATATTCTCCCTGTTCATTAAACTATATAAGTCTTACTTTTCTTAGATAAACATATGCTTATTTATGAGCGTGATGTAAGAAGAAGAGTAATTCAACCTTTACCTACACAAATATCTGCCATAAAAGATGAAATTGAAGGATTTTCTCAAAATAGATATTAGTGTATATTACAAACTACCAATTTTCTTCCAACATAGTTCAATATTTTCATATATCTTTTAGATATGTATCTATCTCAGATTATTATAATTTCCTAGGAAATGAAAAAGGGAGAGATGTAACCCTATATTTTAGTTCTTTAACAATTCCGCATGAAAATCACTTAAAAATAAAACTATCACGTTATTCTTTAAATCCTACATTTTCTAAGCTTTAACACACACGATCCACCTTTACGCCCACCTACAGGGGTTTTTGGTGTGCCAAGTAAATTGAGACATCGAGCAGCCATGGCAGCACCATGCGCTAAACCGTCTTCTTGAAATATAATTTCTTCATTCTTCAAATCCAATTCTCTTAGAAGGTTGACGAGAAATTCAGGTTTTTTACCAGTTATTCCAGCTCGACCAGTAATACCAACAGAGGTTTCGTTGAAAATTAAGTCTTCATCAATAGCAACTTCGATTAGCTTCATTGCGAGTTTTGCACATATAAAATCAATGAGCAAATGTAAAGCTTCTTTTCCGAATTCCTCAAAAAACTCTTTTCCAAGCTCACCTAATTTTGATAAATTAGTGCCATTTATTCCAGCATCACAACCAATTAATGTGACTTTGGCTTTTTTTGCAGCTTTTGTATTGACAGGAACCATCCCAATTCTTTTTCTTTCTACAGGGACTTTTCCAACATAAAGATATTCAAAAATATTTTCAGAAAAATCCTCAATAACATGAATGTCCACATTTTTTGGATGTACATCCTTTATTGGAGCATCTAAAACGCATCCGAAATTTTTATCGACAAGATCTGTACCTCGAATTAATGCATCCGGAATAGCTCCAGCTAGTCCACAGAAACTGCCTATGGTTTTTGCAAAAGGGATTTCATCGTTTGTGATACGTCCAGCTAATGTTGTTCCAAAATCAAGAGTTAAAACAGGATTTCTAAAATCGATACCTGATGAGATAGCCGCAGCCTTTATCCCAGCTGTTACAAGCTCACCCTCCATTTCGTTAGCCACAATTTCAGTTCTGGCGGGTGGACGGACAGCTGCAATAGCTCCTTCAAAATAGTAATTATCCAATTTTGAATATTTAGACAAATGATTTGAGAGATCTTTGTTTGATAAAGCCGCCATCATCTTGCGAGCTGGAATTTTTGCAGCAAGACATCCATTCGCTAAGGCTTTAATCATCATGTCAACTTCAGCAGGCTCAGTAAAACCAGCGGTCACACCAGTAGATCGCACGACAAAATCCAGGTCTGCAATATCTATTCGTGCCTCTTCGATTGATTTCAATAAAGTATCTTTTACGATTTCTTCGACCGCTTTACCAGTTAGTTTTAGACCAGTAACAGTTTCTCCAATTACATCATTTGAGTAACCGTAGATTCTAGTTTCTCTCGTCATGCGTATTATCTTGTTAAGTAAGTAAGTCTTGCCTGAGTCAAGATTTGTAGCCGTTAAAATGCACTTAGTTGTTGTATTTCCCAATTCAAAAGAGGCACATATAAAATGAGGCTTGATTTTTACACTGACCGGACCGATATACACACTTTTTATCATTCGTGGTTTAGGTCCGTTGGCTGACCGCGTTCTTTGCATAAAAGACATTCCAAAAATCTGTCATATAGGAGAGAGTTTTTCTCTAAGGGCACCAATATACATACATTCTTCTGGCGAAATAAACATGAGATCGGAGGATATAAATTCTTCTGTCATCTCAACTTGAGCCCCTTGAATCAATACGATGGGAATTTTCTCATCTGTTTCGCCCATGATAAAATTAGCAGCACAAGAAAGATTATCGGCAAGAGCTCTCCTTGTGAATTTCAATGGATAACCAAAAATGTCTTCATGTCCTCTTTCGTCCACAACAGGATAAAATCCAGCAACTCCAATGGCGAGGCCAATGTTTCCCAATCGTAATGGTTGTGTCCTACTGTCAACAATTATTATTCCAATTTTCTTTCCAATTTTTTCTTTGAGTTTCTTCCTAATTTCAAAAGCAGTTTTTGCTGGATTGGATGGTAAAAGTATAGCATATCCACGTGGAACGTTACTTACATCTATTCCAGCATTCGCTTGCAAAATATTGTCCTTTAATGTGAGTAAGGCCCCATATACTCCTCCATAAATTTTGTCAGCTTCTTCTAAGACCAATTCAACGAATTGTGGTGTTGATCCGGTCACTTTTGCCAGTTTTATAGCCTTTTCAGTGGGTGAAATTTTTTCTAAATCAACTAACCTGTTTTCGCAAATTGACACGATTTTTGAGGAGATCACCAAAATATCACCGTCTTGAAGCTTTAAATCATTCTGCTGTAATGCTTCAAGAATCACCTCAATAATGTCATCATTTGCCTTCACAACTCGTGTTTTTAAGCCATGGAGAACGATTGGCATCAAATTTCCTCCATTTATCTTGAAAGGAGATCATTTCAAAAGAAAAAATTCTCGGGGTGAATTACTAATTTAAACTAATCGCTTGAGGGGATGGTTTTCAGGAATAGAAATACCTAACTCCTTTGAAACGGATTCAGCAATAAAACAGTCTACCATTGCAGTTATTGGAAAAACAAAGGCGCATTTTCGATGGGTCCATAAAGAATAAAATCAGACCCGCACATTTGGA
>JAECRX010000200.1 GCA_016292335.1 Candidatus Sifarchaeum subterraneum
GATTAAATGTCCATGTATCTCTGACGTTCCCATTCCGATATCTGCATTCGGTAGAGATCCCATTCTGCTTTTTTTGCTACAAGAAACTTAGAAAATATATGTTCACCGAGTGTTTTTTTCATCAGTTCACTTTTCTCAAATTCTTCTATCGCTTCATTTAGATTTTCCGGCAATGTTTGGATATAAAATTTCGCCAATTTTCTGTCGTCGAATTCGTATACATCTTCTTCCACAGGACCTGGTGGTTCGATCTTTTCTTTAATACCTTGCAATCCCGCTTTAAGCATAGCTGCAAATGCAAGATATGGGTTGCAGCTTGGATCTGGGCATCTCAACTCAAGTCTTGTCGCTCTTTCTCTACCTCTACTATACCTAGGGACCCGTATTAGCGCGGAGCGATTTCTATGTGCCCAGCAAATATAGACTGGCGCTTCATATCCTACCACGAGACGTTTATAACTGTTTACTGTGGGAGCAAGAACGGCTGAGATCTCTCTGATAAACTTCATTTGGCCTGCCATAAACCAATACGCAAGCTTAGATAACTTATAATTATCATCAGGATCAAAAAACAGGTTATTGCCCTCTTCATCAAACAGTGACTGATGTGTGTGCATTCCACTTCCATTTATCCCTGCGATAGGCTTAGGCATAAAAGTGGCAAATATGTTGTGTTTGTGTGCAATTATTTTGATTGCGTGTTTGAAGACCATCACATTGTCTGCAGAGGTTAACGCATCTGAATAGCGGATATCGATCTCGTGTTGGCTTGGTGCCACCTCATGATGACTCGCTTCTACAATTATGCCGAGTTCTTCAAGAGTAGTTGCCATTTCTCCACGAACATCTGTCGCCAAATCGCGTGGAGAAAAATCAAAATAACTGGCGAAGTCAAAATAGTCTATGTGGCTATTTCGTATTGGCACGGATTTAATGCCTTCTTTTCCCTCTTGCTCTCTTGATTTAAAAAGAAAAAATTCAATCTCGGGCCCGGTGTTGTAAATATAGCCCATTTCTTTTGCTTCAGCCATAACTTGCTTGAGAATAAAGCGAGGGTCACCAAGAAAGGGATCTCCACTTGGTTCGTTTACATCGCAAATCATTCTTGATATAGGTTTTTCATTTGATGTCCATGGCAAGCGGACATAAGTGGAAGGATCAGGCATCAAAACCATATCACTTTCATGTACTCGAACAAACCCCTCAATGGATGATCCATCAAACCATACTCCGTCATCAAGGGCATGCTCTATTTCACTTGGTGGAATTGTAATACTTTTCATTGCACCAGTTATATCGGTAAACATAAGATCAATAAATTTGATATTATCCTTTTGGATCTTTTCAATAACTTCTTCTTTAATCATAGAATCCCCTATTTTATTAATATCTCTGCTCATTTCTTTATTGATTGGTAGTAGTTATCCCTTCAATTTAAAATTGTTTCTATATTTTTAAATAATTTCGATGATAAGGTTGTTGCTTCACTAATCGCTTTGCTTAGGTTGTAAATTGTTTCTTCAAAGTTATTTGTCACAAAATGACCTTTTGCAATTTCTACAAACTTTTTTGCATTTATCATTTCCTCATTATCTTTTTTAAGAATATTCTGACAAAGATTAATTTCCTGCGTTAATGAATCCAACAACCATTCTACAACTTTTTTTCCTTCAGGAGGATTTTTACTATATGTAACTGCTATTTCAAATCGTCTAATTACATCTGCTATCATGAGAATAAATGCTTTGATTCTATCCCCCATTGAATATCTGACTATAATTTCTTGTATTTCGGATTCAGACATTTTTTCAATCCTCTTAACTCTTTCTAAATATTCTGAGTTTTCTATTCAGTGTTTCTTTATGAAAATATAGATATGGACAGTCATCAACTTATCCACACAAAACTTAATAGTTACCACCCTTGGTTTGCCTGAGTCCAAAAATGAAATCAAAAAAGAAAAAACTTGAAAAAGTTCATCATTATATCTTGAAAAAAGAGGAAAAAATATGTTATTGATCAAGGTGTAAAATTATGCTTCCTGAAGAACTCAAAACACTTTCTTGTGAAAAAGTCGAAGAAGTAATAATCACGAATTTTATCAATTTCACTAAGGAGGCAGGAATAACGAAAGGGGTTATCGGGCTAAGCGGTGGTGTTGATTCTTCGACTTCGGCATTTTTATCTGTAAAGGCTTTTGACCCCCAAAATTTGTATGCTTTAATGATGCCCTCGGAAATAAGCCTAGAATCTGACTTAAATGACGCAATTAAAGTGGCTGAACACCTTGGAATAAATTATGAGATCATACCGATTCAGAAAATAGTGGATGCATTAAATGAAGTTATGGAGGTAAAAACGAAGGTCGCGATTATGAACCGGTTGCCCAGGGTTAGGATGACTTTACTTTATTCCAAAGCAAATGAAATAGGGGCAATAGTTGTTGGATCTGGAAACAAAACAGAACTATCAATTGGTTATTTCACAAAATACGGTGATGGGGGAATAGATGTTACCCCTATTGGGGATTTGTACAAGTCACAAGTAAGGCAGCTAGCCTACTACTTGGGTGTGCCCAAAAAAATCATTGAAAAACCGCCATCACCGGGATTATGGCCAGGTCAGACTGACGAGGGAGAAATTGGCATCAAATACGATGTAATCGATACCATCTTATTCCTCTGGCTTGATAAAAACTACGATGAAACATTGATTCATCAAGAAACGGGTATTAGTAAAGAAATAATCCAGAGAGTGATGAACATGGTTGAAAGAAGTCAGCACAAGAGAAATCCTCCTGTTATCCTCTCTAGCGAGTGCGGCACTTAGTTACAAAACTTAATGGTCTTGCAAGAATTACAAGCCTATTGCTTAAGCATTAGGATCATGCCCAATGGAGTTCATCAAGGATCTCATGAATTTGCTAATGAGAATGTAATTATATCTTTCTACCAACGCTTTTGCCTTTTTTGGGTCTTTTCGGCCGAGCTTTTCGGATTCGCAACCCGTTATATGCTTCACCTAATTTAAGAATCAGATCAATGAATTCAGGTGCCTTTTTGAATTCTTTATCTAGGATATTAAAGAATGTAAAAAAGATGGGGGGTTTATCATCGAATGAAATTCGTTTTATATCCTTTTCAAGTTTCAGCATCTGGTTCATTAAGTGCTTGTTATCAAGTAAAAGCAACCTTCCATGAACTAGGTCACTAGAATGAACCAAAAATTTTTTATCGAATTTTTCCTCTTGTGTCACACATTTTTTTAATGCCATGAGATCTTCAAATATACTCTCAATCGTCTTTTTATCATGTCTTGGCAAAATTTCTAGTTTAAATCCATGGTTAACTTTTGCTTCAGCTTGGAATGCGACCTTGTCATGCTCAGGACTGAAGCGGGTTATAAGCTGATGAAACATGTTTTCGCGATTTTGCATTACAAAAATTATTTCCATTTCATCTAAAGCTTCTTTTTTATGAAAATGTACATATCCTTTTTTTTCATGACTTATATCAAATTCTTCAGCATAGGGCCTGAATTTTTGCTTGAGGATCTCAAGATATGAATTTTGGAGTTTTCTGTTGATGAGCGTTCCCAAAATAAAACAAGTTACCATTATACCTCCTAAAATTGATATTATTGAAAGTTGAAGCCAATTGGGTATATAACTTATAATTTCATTGAGCGCTGGCAAAAATGGGAATATTTGTTCGATTGTCGGGAATTGCAACATTTTATCCATCTACCATTAAGTTTTTTCCTCTCTCTTTGGTCGTTTTGGAAAAACCATCTAATGATTTCCTATCTCTTTTTAAAATAGAGAAACGTTTTTCGAATTTAACTTTAACTATATTCACGACCTTTCAAGATTATTATAATCCTATAAACATACAAATATTGGAAAAAAAAAGGTTCCTGGATTTATTATGAAGAGAATAACCATATAACATTTTAAGGATTAACAATATCCAATAAAAAGGAAAACTCTTGGGAAGTGATATTTTTGGGAAGGATTACCAGGTTAAAAGATTTCCTTCAACATGATGTGTCAATTCCCTTAAACTTGCTCATCCAAGGATGTCCAGGTTCAGGTAAAAAAATTTTTTGTCAGAATTACATTTATGAGGGATTAAAACAAAACATTGGTGGCGTTTATGTGTCTACAAATGACTTCCCTTGGGAGGTTGTGGAAGTGATGAAGTTGCAGAAAATGGATATTTCACAACATGCGAATATAAGGTTTATAGATGCATTTACATTCCGCCTAGGTGATCCTGCCCAAATCAAAACGAAATTTTATATTCAAAATCTCGCTGATCTGACTTCCCTTAGTTTAGTCGTCTCCAAATCGCTTGATGATTTAAAAGTGAAGTCTCGAATTGTGGTAGATACACTTTCTGCCATCTTTGTTTACAACAATCCTCAAGTCGCCTTAAAATTTACTCAAAACTTGATCGCAAAGTTAAAGGCTATGGGGCACAGCTCAATATTTATTGTTGATGAAGGAATGCTGGAATCACGAATTTCAATGGCCCTCGAATCTATTTGTGATGGAGTTCTCGAAACGAAATTTGAAAATAAAGAAGAAAAAAACGGTCTTGAATTGTTAGTCAGGTGTAAGTTTATTCATGGCGTAAAACACACTACTAAGTGGTTTACTCTTTTTCGGGAATAATCTATTTTTGTTTTTCGAAAACAAAAATTAGGATTCCTAAAATAATCTCACACCAGATCTATTGATTTTAGAAACAATTATATTTTCTGTAAATGAAGATAAAATATCTTTTACTGCATCCTCATGTTTGTTTTTTATCAATGCAAATACTGCCTCTCCCAACATATTCATGGTTGATTTTCCGATTAATTCTGCCTTATCTAATTCGGATAGAGCCTCTTCGACTCTGTCGGTCATCATTCCTGTTTTTTCTGCAAATTCTCTTGATACTTTCATGAAATTATCCAATGATGGTTCTGTTAATAATTTTTTTAACGATAATCTTCCATTGTTGTTTATTGTTTCTTTTATAGAAGCATCTGATAAAATATGTTTTGTCAGAATCGGTCCAAACCAACCAGATATGAGTCTAATATCCTCTGGAAATGGGATGTAATCCAAGGTAAAGGGGAATCCAGGGGCTAGAGTAATAGCAAAACCTCCGTTTAACATCCCACCCACGGTTCCTAATCCCGTTTTACATTTTACCTCCGCCTTGTGGGCTATTTCACCAATTTTCATTAATGTCAATCTTTTTTCTCTTATTCCCACCGATTCATTTAATGCAGTTACAGTTCCAAGTGCTCCTGCCCCACTCGCCCCAAAACCACAACCAATCGGAATTTCAAAATCATGCCGTATAACTACCTTTTTTGGTTCTTTTATCAAATCCAGAAAAAAGTTTACCGTTGTTTCAGTTGTTTGCGCTTCTTTGGTCTTTTCACCGTTAATGTAAACTTCTATTTTTGTATGATCTGCCTTTTCAATTTCAGCAGAAGTTATCCCACCTACTTCGAGGCAAGGTCCTCCTCCTTGAGATCCCAATTTTGATAAGTCTGTTATCGTGGTGCCATCTGGATCTGTATCACAAATTACGAAGAATCCACTTATTCTGCCGGGAACGAATGCTTTTGCGATTTTCATAACGTATCCCCCGCTTTAACTATTCTTGCTTTCTTGGCTGCTCCTATTGTAACTGAATGATAAAATCCGCGTGGCCAAAACTCAATAACTGCATTATCAATTCTTCCTGTGCCACCAATATCACCAATTACATCTGCCAATGCATGAACCTTCCCTTCCTCACTAAATCCAACAAGAAATGGAGTAGTTGCTTTTGTAACTTTGTTTTTTTGATCATCAGAGATCAATCCCTGATATGGATCAACTATACCTTCAAGTGAGCCCTTATCAAAGTGAATCTTTATTTTTAACCCAAATCCTCTTGGTGCGGGTGAAAGCCAGATTTTTCCTGCAGGAGTTTCATGGATAATTTCTGTCACAATACTTGTTTCATCATATTTTACATCACTTTTCGCAATCCCCACCTTTTCAATTTCCTCAATCAATCCTCCACTTGGTGTTCCATCTGGTGGTCCTACAACTGCTGCAGGGTTGAGCCCTCTAGCGTAAGCTGCTCTGTGCTCTGGCCGAGTAAAGTCCCAATTTTTTTCAATTCCTTCAACTATCGCATCATGTATTCCCATTATTTTCAATGATGCTAAAGGATGTTCTACTAAATATGCCATCCTCTTTCCTAATCTGTAATCAACTCTCCATTCACAATGAGCAACATTTTCTACAGAGCCTGGAATTCCATTAATAACAATTCCTGTTCCCGGAGGAGCAGGCCTAACCTCCACTATTTTCGTCTTAACTGGTTTCGAAATTGTTTGTCTAAAATTTGCCATTACATCCACTCCAAAAATCTTTTACTATAAATTTCGAATAGCCATTGTCAGAATCTTTGAGGCCTGTAATACTTGATCTATGCTCCCGTTTTCATTTGGTCTACCCACAAGTGTAAAATTTCCAGGTCCGAAAATAACCAAATCGTTTCTTTTCACTTTTTGACTTAAAATAGATGCAGCGGTGGGCCAAGGGAACCATTCGTAATAAGGATCATGCCCTAAAATGTTTTTATACGATGCTTGTAGGACTTTAATGACCTTGGAATCATTCGAGAATTTCAACGGAGGAAAGAAGAAGGGTATCTCCCACTCAAATTTAAATCCTTGTAATCCATCAATCATTTCCTCTTGAATTCTTTGGACACCACTTTCATTTTGTTCTGGTGAAAGTGAAACATAAAACTCTATTTCTAACTCGTCAGTGATCA
>JAECRX010000201.1 GCA_016292335.1 Candidatus Sifarchaeum subterraneum
ATGACAAAGAATAATTAATTGCGGAACTCATCCACTAAAGCAGCCATCAACTTTATACCGGTTTCACATCGATATAACATAAATTCCCCAAAATTGTTTTTTTTTTAAGAAAGAAACAAATTTCTTCGACGAGACCGTAATATGAAAAAGTATTCACCATGCTGAAACCATGGATTTACATTTAGATGAGGTTCTTACTGCAGTTATTTTAATTTATGGAAGGCTTTGTGCTGATATGATAAAAAAGAAGTAAAATTCCAGTCAACAGACGACTTTAATTATTACTTCCATTTCACATAGAGAAAATTGAATTATTATTCTTCACTTTGAGAATTTAGGCACAATATTTAAAAAGGCGTATTTCAAGAAGCATTTGAAAAACATTAGTGATGTTGTAGTGATGTACCGCCAATCATAAAAAAACCACATCCTCTTTACCCCGATTTAGCTACTTTTAAAACCATAAATCTTAACCCAAACTTTACCCCTACCTCTACTTTTGATCTATCTACATCAAAACAAAATAAATACTAAAGAGAGGTGATGCTCGATGCTTATCATATTTGATATGGAAGGTGTTCTAATCAAAGGTGAGTACCTTTCAAGAACTTGCTAAAATTGCAAATTTAGAAGAAGAGATCACAGAGATAACAGAAAAGGGAATAAATGGAGAGATCAATTGGGAAGATGGATTGAAAAAGAGAATAGAACTATTGAAAGGAAAAATTACATATAAAGAAGCCAGCCAAGTAGCAGAAAAGATGGAGTTGATGGACGGAGCACAGATATTATGTAAAAAAATAAAAGAAAAAGGCTGGCCAATTGCAATAATCACCGGAGGATTTCACATAGTTGCCGATCGAGTTAAAGAGGAGTTAGGAATTGATTATGTATTTGCAAATGAATTGCTTTTTGATGGCGAAACTTTAAAAGATATAAAAATTGAAGTAAATGGTAAAAAGGAATTAAATTTACTACACTTAATTAAACAAAAGAATATTCACCTAAAAGACACAGCTGTTATCGCCGATGGTGCCAATGATTTAACAATGTTACTTTTAGCTGGTCTGAAAATAGCGTTCAATCCAAAACCAATTATCAAGAAACACGCGGATTTTGTAATTGAAGAAAAGAATTTAGCTAAATTAATTCCAATTTTCAAGTTGGGAGGGGAAATTGATGGATTTTGATTTAAAAGGTCAAATCGAATTTAATAAGCCAGTTGAATTCTTGGAAAAGGAATTAGCGGAGATAAAAAACGAAATCAATAATGAGTTATTTATGAAAGGTGTCCCGAAGGAAAAAGAAGGAGCCAAATTAGTTAGTTGGGATATCAAAGAGAATAATCTAACAGTTAACATAAAATCGAAAGAATACACAAGATCGCACGATGCGATTCTTCGGTTAAAAAATTATCTTGCTGAAAAATTTGGCAAAGAATATAAAATAGGTGTCAGATACGTTAGCGCAAAAGAATACACAATTACGCTGGATGAATTAGATAAGTTACCCATAAAAGACATTACCGTTCCATTTGTCAAAAACGTTAAGGTCGAAGGTGAAAAAATCATTTTAGAGTTAGAAGAATTAACTGAAATTGAGTTGAGGAAAAGATTTCCTGACAAAATTATAGATTTAGTGAAAGAGAAGATCAACCAGCAACATTACAAAGGGAAAGCGGAACACTGGGAATTGCTATGGGAAAGTCCCCAGAAAAAAATAATCTGGGATAAAGATCCCAGTGAAGAGATGGAAAAGAGAGGCTGGTTGAAAAGGGGGCCTGGCCTAGGACAATGGGTTTTTGGACCCATTGCAACAAAATTAATGAGAACTATGGAAAAGATCACCAAAGAAGAATTACTAGAACCATTGGGCTTTGAAGAAGTGATCCTCCCAAAAATGATCACATTCGACATATGGCAAAAATCAGGTCATATGAGAGGAAGCTAGCCTGAAATTTACTATGTGAGCCCTCCAGCTTCGAGGGATCCTGAATTCTGGGAACCTGTGATAGATCACGTCAAGATTACCGGAGAAGTTCCAGTTAGTTTATTGAAGGAAAAACTAAGGGATCCCATCGGTGGAATGTGCTATGCCCAATGCCCTGTTTTGTATTATTTCTTCGAGAATAAGATAATCCCCGACGATGAATTCCCAATTAAATGGTTTGACAATGCCGGGCCTAGTGGCAGATGGGAAAGCGGGGGGATCCACGGTATAGAGAGGGTCAACGAATTCCATCGAATAGAGGTCGTTTGGATAGGAAAAAAGGAACAAGTAATCGAAGTCAAAGATGAACTAATGGAAAAGTTTGAATATATATTCAATGATATTCTAGATTTGGAATGGAGGACGGCTTGGGTTACACCGTGGTATATGGCACAGGCGGGTGAAAAAGGAATCGAAGAAACCAGAGAAAGAGGAACTATCGATTTTGAAGCCTACTTACCTTATAGAGGACCCGATAGGAAGACAGTCCAATGGTTGGAATTTCAGAATCTTTCGGTCATTGGCCCCAAATATCCAGATGCATTTCGGATAAAAGCACAAAGTGGAACTGAACTCTGGTCGGGTTGTAGTGGTATTGGATTGGAAAGATGGATAGCGACATTTCTCGCACAAAAGGGATTGAATCCAGAAAATTGGCCTGAAAAATTCATGAAAAAATTAGAAAAACTACCGAAAGGAGTCTCCCTCTAAGAACTTAGAACTGTCGGAATTCTAAATTCGAAAACGATTTATCAATACCACCGAGATTTCCTTCTTTTTTCTATCTTTTCATTCTCTTTCTATTTTCCAATTATATTATCTGATTCGAATTTCGTATTAATTGACTCATTTTTGAGTAAAGAATTCATTACTACCCAAAATTTTTTATATTCGAAGAATACTTGAAACTAAAAGGTGAAGAAAAAAATGACTACTCACA
>JAECRX010000202.1 GCA_016292335.1 Candidatus Sifarchaeum subterraneum
CATGACAATATTATTGATATATACGATAGTCGGTTTGCTGATCCTGAAGAAGAGAAAGAATTCAATAAAAAGTTTGCAAGATACGAATCTCTTCTAAGGAAAATTACCTGATGAAATACTTTAGTTAAAAGAGCGACCTTCTATTTATACAAGAAAATTAGGCTTAAGAAGAAAAATAAAAAATATGAGAAGCTCTACCAACTTGCGTTTGGGAAACTAACCCGTGAGCAGAAGTCAAAAATATTAAATCTATCGGATCATTCACGTATAGCTAATTCTGCAATATCTATTGCATAATCATTGATATTCTCAAGACTTTCTAAAATATATCTTAAATCAAGAAACACATCTAATTCCATCTCTCTGATTTTCTTTTCAATATCTTCAATTAAGTCCAAAACGACTGTCTTTCTTTTAGAAATTTCTTCAGCTAATATTATATTTTTATTAAAATGAGCGTTGATTGCGTCATAATGGTTTTTAAAAACAACATCACTGAGTTCTCTTAATTTATCCTTTATTCCCTTTGGTATTTCTTTTTCTTTCTCAAGAAGTGAAACCACCTTTTTGGCGACAATGACTGCTTGATCAGCCAAGTTCTCCACACTTTTAGCCAAAACACGGTAATCCAAGCACGCAACACCAGAGGTGTTTGTCTTTTGAGATAATTTTATATCATCTACCATAGCCCTCAATTGACGAACGATTAAGTAATAAAGTCTGTCCACATCTTCATCTCTCGTAATAACTAATTTTGCAATTTCAGGATCATTTTCCAAAAAAGCGGTCATTGCGTCTTTATGCATGTCACTGCCAATAAAATAGGCCTGTTTTAAAGTTTTACGTACGTCTACTGCTGAGGGAGCTAACAAGCATTGAAGCGTAATTTCTTTAGAGGTTTCTTCTACTATTTCAACGCCAACAAGCCTACGTATGCTCTTCTTTACGAGATCTCTCTGTTTTACGCTAATTGTTTCACCAAAATTGATTTTTATAGTATCAAATCCTAGAAGATATTTAGCAATAATTTCCCTTGAGAGCGTTGGTTCGTCACTCAGTACTGCTGTTTTTTGCTCTTCAGTAATTTCCCCAGTAGTGCTTAAACTTAACGTGCCATCATTTTTTTCAATAATTGTTATTGGGTCTCCCTGGTTAAGATTCATTCTTTTGATCCAGTTTTTCGGAAGAGAGATCAAAAAGGTCCCTTCATCCTTTCTTTTTGAGCTTTTCCCAACTCTTTGTAGTTTTCTGACTTCGACCACTTATTTCATCCTCAGTTGACTATTTACAGAAATGGAGATTTATATTCTATGGCTTTGCAAATGTAACTTCATTTATACAAAAAATACAAGTGATTTTTCGTAATTTAAATTTATATAGATTTCTAAATTTATACAAAATACTATAGAGATTATAATCCAAATACTATTCTATGGTCAGACTTTGAATTATTTCTTGATTTTAATTTTAGTATTTTTGGGAAAAGATCTATCATTTCTTTAATTGATTATTCAACTAGTTGGAAAGATTTCACCTTCTAGTATAAGATAGTTATAGCCAAAAAATCCTATTTATCTCTTCACATCTTTCTTTTCATGAAGATAAAATGCGATAGAATTTTGTTAATGATCTTTTTTTGAATCGATAATATAACCTCTTAATTAGTCAAAAATGACCTAAAATTTATTATTTAAAAGATCATAAATAATCTCTAACGATTATGATAATTTATAGATTTTATAAACTTTATATAATTATAACGAAAATTATATATTTATCATTATTCCTCCTTCACGAGAAAAGACCGGCTATTCTAAAAATTTGTATTCTAAGATTTTGAGGAGGGAAAATAGAACTTTGCATCCATCAGAAAGTATTTCTGGAACCCAAAGTGATATGCTGAAAGATAAAAAAATCATTCTCTGTGTGACTGGTAGTATTGCCGCTTTTGAATGTCCTACATTAGCTAGGAGCCTCATGCGACATGGGGCAAAAGTATTTGCGGTTATGTCCCCAAGTTCTCATGACATTATCACCCCTATTTCAATGGAATGGGCTACAGGAAATCCCGTAACAACAGAGATAACTGGCAAAATTGAACATATTTCTTTGTTAGGTGAAGCAGATAAGCGCGCAGACTTGGTTATTATAGCACCCGCTACTATGGCCACTATCGGTAAAATTGCATGTGGAATTGCAGATACTTCTGTGACTTTAGTTGCCACAACTGCTTTGGGAATGGGCATTCCACTCCTTATAGTTCCAGCAATGCACTACGCAATGTTTAAAAATCCCATTCTTGATGAACAGATTAAAAAACTTGAAAGCTTCGGAATAAGGTTTTTGGCTCCTCGAGTTGAGGAAAGTAAAGCAAAGATGGCACAACTCGAAGATATAGTGATTGAAGCAATAAATTCGCTTCAGCAATCAATAGGTTTAGAACCAAGAGACATGAGTGGCCTAAAGGTTCTTGTTACAGGTGGACCAACCCGCGCATTTATCGATAAGGTAAGATTTATCTCAAATCCTAGTTCTGGAAAAATGGGCCTCGCTCTTGCTGAAGAAGCATTTGACCGAGGCGCTGAAGTTACCTTGGTGTGGGGGAGAGGTACCGTTCCATTACCAAACTTGGATAGCTCTAGATTTGAAGTGGTCAATGTAACTACCACGGAAGAAATGCTTGATGCCGTTGTTAATTGTCTAAAGACTGAGAATTACGATATTGCTATAAGTTGTGCTGCAGTATTGGATTATGGCCCAGATACCACGATAAACGAAAAACTATCTTCTGGGAAAACAGATTTAGTTGTCCCACTAAAACCTTTGCCAAAGGTAATATCAAACATGAGAAAAACAGATCCAGATATCTATTTAGTTGGTTTCAAGGCAGAACACGATGTGACAGATGAAATTTTAATAGACACGTCATGGGATCGCATTATTGGTGGCGGAGTTGATCTGGTAGTTGCTAACGACTTAGCAAGAGAAGGAGCTGGTTTCGGGACAGACACAAACGAAGTATTTATAATCAGCCGCAGAAAAGGAAAGGAAAACTATATTCATATTCCAACCGCGCCGAAAAGATTTATTGCTAAAGAAATCTTCGATACTATACTACAAGAAATGGAAACGCCCAAAAAACAAATACTTACCTGACTTTTTTACTGATAGCCACCTTTAAATATTGATGTATATTGATCAATGGCATCACACATTTGAGGGAAGCAAACCTCGTATATCCTGAGTTATCCACAATTAGTCACCATAGCTTTGGGAGGTTTAATGGCAATTGTCTTTATCCGAGTCGGATGTAGAAGGTATGGAAACAAAGAAAGATGTTGAGGGGCTGATAAAGGCTTTGCAGTATAAGGGAGACCCGGACGTTCGAAAGAAAGCAGCAATAGCTCTTGGAGATATAGGAGATGCAAGAGCGGTAGAACCACTCATTGAGGCTCTGAAGGATGGAGAATACAATGTTCGATGGGAAGCAGGCAAGACTCTTGTAAAGTTAGGAGAACCAGCGGTAGAACCACTCATTGAGGCTCTGAAGGATGATGATTACAATGCTCGACGGGGAGCAGCAGATGCTCTTGGAAAGATAGGAGAACCAGCAGTAGAACCCCTCATTCAGGCTTTGAAGGATAAAGATAACCTTGTTAGAGAGAACACAGCAAAGGCTCTTAGAGAGATAGGAGATGCAAGAGCGGTAGAACCCCTCATTGAGGCTCTGAAGGATGAAAATTCCCTTGTTCGAGAGCATACAGCAAAAGCTCTTGTAAAGATAGGAGATGCAAGAGCATTAGAACCACTCATTGAGGCTCTGAAGGATGAAGCTTTGGGTGTTCGAGAGGGAGCAGCAGAGGCTCTTGGAGAGATAGGAGATCCAAGGGCAGTAGAACCACTCATTGAGGCTCTGAAGGATGGAGAATACCTTGTTCGACGGTTAGCAGCAGAGGCTCTTGGAAAGATTGGAGATCCAAGGATGTTTGAACCACTCACTCAGATTCTGAAAGATATTGATAGATTTGCCCGACGGATAGCAGTACAGGCTTTTGTAAAGGCAGGAAAACCAGCGGTAGAGACTCTCATACAATCTCTGAACGATGAACATAAGAGTCTTCGACGGGGAGCAGCAATAGCTCTTGGAAATATAGGAGATCCAAGGGCGGTAGAACCACTCATTGAGGCTCTGAAAGATGAAGATTTCAATGTTCGAAAGGATGCAGCAAAGTCTCTTGGAAAGATAGGAGACGCAAGGGCGATAGAACCACTCACTAGTGCTTTGAATGATAAAGATACGAGTGTCAGGAAAGCTGTGAAAGAAGCTTTAGAGATGATCGAGGCAAAGAAAAGCTAAAAATTATAAGCCTCCTATTTCTTTTTTGAACCTCTCCCAGAAGAGTTAAACTGAAAAAAAGGGAATCAAATCTTCTTTTTCTCTCTTGAATTTCCTTCTCATGAGAGTCCTTCAACTTTTCTTGGAATAATTATTTGTCCTTCGTCAATATCTCCTACAGATAGACAAAGACCTTTATCATATAAAAATGCGGTAAATGCTGCAACGAGTGCGTCAAATTCATGATCAACTAATTTTTTTTCGGATAAATCAATATCTAATTCAAATTCCAAAAATACCTCTGTAAGTTTTTCATTTTCTCTGGAATTTAGATCAAGTGCTCTCATACTTGAAGTCGGATGAACTTCAATTACCTGAACTCCCTTTTCTCTGAACTTCTTACTTATTTCAATTCCTCGTTCAGTCAATGTTTTCATTCCTTTGGAAAAAAGGGGGGGAAATATACGAAATCCTAATCTTCTCATTTCATTCTCTGCCGTTCGATTAACACCTGATTTGGGTAAACTCAATGGGGCATCAATAGCAATTATTTTTGGACGCTGAAATTGCGATGATAATAATCTTATACCTTCGTTTCTGAGTGGACTACACTCCATGGTTTTTCTGATAAGTTCTTCATCTGAATACATAATTTTAGTTTCAAAGAAATTTTCTTTAGCTATTAAAATGCACCAACCAGAAGGATTTTGTTCATTTCCCGCCAAGTCAATACCAATATAAGTGTTTTTTTGGGCTTTATCCAAAGCGTTCATTTCCTTTAATTATTAATTCAATCAGATAAGTGAAACATCTGATTCCTTTATCTCTATTTTTGAGTCTTTAGTACATCTTTGAAATCTGTTCTTATGCTTAAATTCAATTTGAAATTAAAAATAAGAGGGATCTACATTCTATTATACTTTCATCCTCTTCACCATTAACAATTGAGAAAAAACATGGAAACTGCCGATGAGGTGGAATATATCCCAGTATACGCCCCCGACCAACTTCTCCCACCTGAATCGACTTTTTAGATGTTATGGGTGTAAAAATCTTCGTATATAATGTATATACGAAGTTTTTTTCGAATTGCGTCAAAGTAACAGAGCTTTTACGCAACTCATTGACATATTTAATGGTTGTCCGGCATCGTGTAGGATTGAACCTTTTTTTCTCCTAGTTGATCGCATATACGACAATAATTTATAAATTGGTCATCCCGTCACTGCAACAAGTGATTATGAATTCAAGCTTCATATCCTTGTATTAAACTCTAAAAATGGCAACCTCAAAAGTCAGTTTCATATTTCAATTCTTCATAAGATCTTCATGACTTCTTCTTTTGATTCGTTATTTTCTCGTCCAAATCGCAAAGTAGGCCAATGCTTAAGCTTTTTCTGATGG
>JAECRX010000203.1 GCA_016292335.1 Candidatus Sifarchaeum subterraneum
CGGAGAGGATGTCAAATAACACCATTCTTTGAATTGTTCTCTATTGAATTTGAAAATTTCAATACCTTCATTTTCGTAGACCTTTTTTAAAAACGGATAAGTATCGGAAATATTTCCTAATCGCCCATAATATTTTTCCTCATATCCAAAATAGATAAAGTCTAATCTATAATTTAGTAGTTTTATTAGATTGGTTTTGTTATATTGAGCTAGTATTTCAGTTCTTGTTATATTGACGAAAGTATCAGTTCTCATTACTCTAATGTACTCTACAGATACATTATAGAATTTTAACATCAGCAATGAGCGCTCATTTATTTCAGCGTTGGATCCTATACTCATATAATCTGTTATGAAGGAGTTATCATGCGTGCGAATTGCAATATGATAAGCAGTATTTATCCAGGACATTATTACACTGTCAGTTGGTGTATTTTTGTTCAACCAGTCGAATGCAACATATTCTTGATCATTAATATGTGGTCTCCATAAAAATTCATAGGAGTGATAGACTAAAGCCTCAGAACTTATAAATAACGCGATTACAAATAAAAAGGGTATTTCTCCCCTAATAATAATTTTTCTGAAAAATTTGTTTTTGATAAACACTCCATTTTTGATGTATGCTAAAAATTCAATGAGACCATGTGAAAATATTATCGAATTTAAAAATGAAAAATGAAGAAACCAGTGCCATGGTTGAGAAATATAATTCAAATTGAACAATAGGTATAGGAAAATATTAACATTAATACAAAGATACGTTGCTGTTAAAATCGATATTATGAAAAAAAAGGCATTTTTCTGTTTTTTTGCTAGTGAAAGTATTCCCACGATCATAAAGTACGCTGTAGGTGTCCTAAAGAGATCCTTGAATGATTTATAGTTTAGTTTAAAAAAGTGAGAAAATGAAAAGGGTGTAAAAACTCTATCAGCCACTTCTAAAGCAGTTGGATATGTTAAAAGATAGTACATATTTATCCAATAAATTATTGACATGATTCCCCCGATTAAGGCAACGATTCCGAGCCTTCTGATGCCATTAAAATCTTTTTTTACAAATAATAAAAGAAAAAACATCATGCAAATAAGGATAGCTAGAGCCACATGATAGAAATATGAATAAAATAATAACCCGAAAAAATACCCCGCAAAGATTGATCGGATGTTTCTATCCGATTGAGTTGAGTCATCACTTAGAGTTTTGTATATGAAAATCAAAAAACTTACAAAGAAAATCATTGAGGCATTCAAATGGGGAATTCTTTCAAGAAAAAGACTCCCTTTCGATACTACAAAGGCTCTGTCATTCGGAAAGAAGGTAATGAAACTATTTTTAACGTTTTGATAGGTGAAAGAAGTCAGAAATAGAAGAGAAATTAAGAAATTTATCGCTTTTACCCCACCTTTCCAATCTGGACCTGAATCGGTTCCGTAGAAGGGAGTCATAGTAGCGACTAAGGAAAGACCAAGTAATGCTGTTTTTTTATTTTTAGTCACAATGAAAATGAAATAGTAAATGATTATACTTGTAAGAAACACATCTATGAATCTAAACATTATAAGCGAACCAATCATTCTTCCAGTTAAAATAGCTGTTAAACCAATCATGTATTCGCTTACAAACGGCATAATCCATGGTTTATTTTGATATTCATATGCCAACCCCTCTGAAATAATTAAATGACCATCTTGGGCTTCTCCAGATTTTGCTGCAAATCGATGTTCATCCCAATTTTCCAAATAGGGGGTATATTTTAGAGAATATTGATACAACCCTATGAAGTCAGGCATAGAATAAAATATGCTTATAAATACTACAAGAAGAAGCGCTTTTCTATCCAATATCCTTTTGTTTAATTTTCTGTAGATCAATCGACGATTCTCCCGCTCTATTCCATAATCTATCTTTATTTAACTTTAACCAAATTAGGCTACCTGATTTTATTTTCAACAAAAATAGAAAATATTTTATTTATTTTATTCTTCTGTCACAATTTCATGTATATTTCTATTTTTAGGTCTGCCACGCCCCATTCTTTTAGAATTACGAATTGTGAAGAATCCATAAGTGTATTTCTCGTCTTTTCATCGCTAAATTCGTTTTCCCACACGATAATTGAACCTTTGGGAATATTTTTCTTAATTTCTGATAATCCATGAACATTTTCTGCATAAAGATCGATTTCGGCGTAGTAGATAATCATAAGATGATTAATGTATATATTTCCATCGGAATTATGTTTTTGGATCCATAATCCCGCTTCTTTTGCTATCTGGTCCTTTGGAGACAATTTTAAAGGTCTGACATCACCTTTTCCTGGCAGAGTTGAGTAGGAGAAACACAGTATGATCGCTTGAGAAATTAAAATGTAATAAAAAAAATCAGACAATTTAAGGTGATAAATAAGCTTAATTTCAGTATTTATTGTTTCAAAGAATTTTTGTAGTCCAATTGATGAATATACACCAAAAAAAGGAATTATTGGCATCATATACCTTAGAAAACCTGCACTACCAAGTAATCCAAACTGCCAAGTGACAGAGTGAAATAAAATGAATACAATTACGCTAATATTCAAAAATTGAAACTCTCTATTTTTCAATTGGTAGAAAAAACCAATTTGAAAAATGATGTAAGAGATTGGGCCTAAAATCCGGATTAAATTCAGGACATAAAAGAATATTGATCCGTGTACATAAACATTGTGAAGGTATTGATAATACCACGTTTCAGTTATAAGAAAAAATGGCTTTCCAGTATCAATATAACCTAAAATATTCCAAAGGAGTGGAATTGACGCCAATATCACGAAAATTTCCGCTTTAAGATGCTTTGGAGATAAAAAGAATAATATTGGAAAAAAAATGAATGCCATATAATTCGTCATGCAACTAAGAGATAATAGAAATGCAGACAATTTGAACCGATGGGAATAGTAGAAGTAAGTAGCTAAAATCAGCAGGAGCGAAAATAATGGTTCTGTCAAAGCAGAAAAAGCGTAAAAAGTAAAAAGCGGAGCAAAAGCTGTAAAAACTATTGTGGATAAAGCAAATTTTTTTGGTATCCCTATTTTTTTGGATAATAGATAAGTGAAATAACAACAAGAACTAGAAAATATTGCGTTCATGATTCTTACAGAATTTATACCCATCCCTGTTAGTTGAATCATTATGAACGATAAGATAGTGAAAATTGGCTTTGGCCATGTTTCCACAAGATTTGTGGGATTGTGTAAGATTTCATACTTAGAAATGAAATAGTGGCGATATTCGTCGTATTCTGATACTCCCTCTGAAAACCAAGCGAAAAGAATAAAGAGAATCATTATAATGAAAATTGCTATTAAAGCCAAGCCATCTTCCCTTACTAATTTAGAGGTTAATTTTCCTCTTTTAAAGGTCAACTTCTGTTCACCTAAATTAGAGTAAGTTATGTATGTTTTTAATTTCTTCCTCTCTTCCTCTCAGTGTAATTTGGCGGTAAATTAGCATAACATAGTAATACGACAATGTTAAAAAGAATGTTAGAGCTGCAAATCCAAGTGTATAATGGTTCACGATTGGTTGAAGATATTCAGCCATTTTTAGGGAAATATATGTTAGAGATGGTTCACCATACCAAGAGAAATATTCCCAAATACCATTATAGAAGAATGGATGAGATATCGGAATAACTGTGATTAATAATCCCCATTTATTTTTATTTGTCCTTAAAACATCGATTATCATAAACGGTATAAAAGAAAGAGTATACTGTGTTCCAATATACCAGGAGGCTATCAAAAAAGTAGAAAAACCCAATAAACATGCTCTATAAGGATCTATATTCCACTTTAGAACCAAAAAAGAGCAAAATAAAAGCAAAACGATCATAAGTAGAATGCTAATTTCTAAGATCCACAAAAAATCAAAACCATATCTATAATGGAGAAATGATAAGACAAGAAAAATTCCAGAAAATTGGCCGCCTGTTACATAATGTGGAGAAGTTCTAGTCATCCACACATTTACGAAATAATGTGTGAACTTTCCACTTATAGAAAATGGAAGACTGAAAACGATAAAGAAAAGTAACAAATAGCCAATAAATTTTAGCGTATCTTTCAGAGGATAGCTCCTTTTGATCACAAAAAATAATGGAATCAACGCAAATATTGAGTATTGTTTGGTCATAAGCGCCAGTCCAGCTAGTAAAAAACCTTTTTCAACCTGATTTTTTTCTAACATATATACAGAGTATAATAGGAAAAACACCAAAAGAGGATCGATTTGGCCATATATGGCTGATACATAAATCGCCACTGGGTTGAAAATGTAAAGAGCCGCTGCTTTCAAACCTTTTTTATCTTTGAAGATTTTATATAAGAGGTAGCCCGTTGCTAAGTCTGCAAATATTAGAGGTATTTTTATTGTAAATTTCCAAATTGGAGTATCAGGCGAGTCTGTTAAAGGGGAAACAATTAGATAAATAAACGCACTTATGAATAGCCAAATTGGTGCTTTACCAAATTTCTGATCATAATAGTAGAAATCGGAGCCATAAGTAAGGAAATAGGTTGCATGCATCCACCAACGCAATAAATCCTCACTAGCCGAAAAAGGGGCAATCAAGAAGCGAATTATTGCCCCAAACAGGATTAAATATTTAATTAGGTGATCCTCTGGGATTCCGGAAAGACTTATTTTTAATTTTTTTATTCCCATGAGTTGTTTCATATATGAAGAAGGTTAAAAAAATTGTCACCCGAATAATAGCCCCGAGATTAGCAAAAATCTACCTTATATTTTAGAATAAATATGTCAAGTTAAATCGAAAAAACAGATTTCAATGGTCAGTTACCGCTTGTGTATAAATATTGATGAATTCTGAGCTCAAGTCAGAAGAAATTTGGTGAATAATTATTTTTCTTCCTTGATCTCCAAAATCTTTTATTATAGCTGGATTAACAGTTAGATAGTATATCCTATCAGCAATAGCATAGGGGTCTCGGGGTGGTACCAAAAATCCGTTTATTCCATCATTTATAAGAGTTGGAATCCCACCTACATTACTGGCAACAACAGGTAGCCCCGAGGCCATAGCTTCCATTATTGCTAGTCCATGTTGCTCATGAAGCGATGGAAGTACAAATATGTCTACCTGTCTGTAGAGTTTACAGATGCTATTTCGGTCAACATTTCCTAGAAACTCCACATTACGAGAGATATCGAGTTTGTTAGCCAACCTTTTCATTTGTTTTGCATACTTTTTGTTCTTGTCTAGGCTTCCAACTAAGTATAGTTTTATTCCTGGAATTTTTGACTTTAAAATTTTTATTGAAAAAAGTAGATATTCAATTCCCTTTATAGGATGAATGTAAGCGACGGTTAATATTCTCATATTAGCAGGATCATAATTTTTAAAATCTGGAGGGTGAAATTTTTCTATATCGATCTCGGGAGGAATAATTTTGATTTTACTTTTTTCCAGACCAAGATAATCGGCGAGCACTTTTTTAGTATACATATTACAAGTAATGATGATTTGGGACTTTTCTAAGGATTTTTTTTCAATCTTTTCAAATATTTTAGATTTTGTAAAAGAACTAGTTCTATACTCGAGAAATCTGATACTGTGTACTGTAGTTACTATTGGAATAGGAATCATACTCATGATTTTATCAAGTAAATAAAAAGGAAAATTACTGGTTACTATGTGGTCTTCATGGAGAACATCCGATGATTTAATTATCTTTTTGATTTCAAAAAATTCGTTTTTTGAAAATCTGTTTCTTAAATGAAATAATTCTATATCTAAATTACATGGTCTTGTTTTTCTTGTAATTACTGTAATATAATTTCCTTTTTCAGATAATTCCTTTATTAATTTATAATTGAATAGTTCTCCGCCAGTGGTTGGGGGATAAAAGGAGTCAACTAAAAAGCATATTCTCATACTTTCCATCCAAGAGATTTTAAAAATTGGTTATTTTATATCTCTTTCTTGTTTAGAAATTTAGACCAATTGACTCTTGATGATAAGTCAACGCCTTTTGCTGCTCCAATAGCACCCCCTAATGGGACATTCACTCCAGTTGTGATAAGCCGATCAATAAGTGCTACAAAAGTCGCAATTTCAGGTGGAATACCAAAAGTAGAGTATATCGCAACTTGAGTAACTTCATAAACCCCCAATCCACCAGGTATATTTGAAAGTCTACCGAGAATTGAACTAAATGCCATTACAATTAAGATTATTACCAGATCTATCGAATAGTTCACTGATTGGAAAAGAAAATATACTCTTATGGCACCGAATATTGCCAGTAGAACAGTTAAAATGACAGAACCTACACCATTTTTTGGAGATGCTTTTAATACTTGAATCCCCTCTTTAAAAGATTCAAGAAATCTCTCGAAAAAATATTTAGTTTTACTTAACGTTTTCCTTTTATCTGATGAAGAATTGTAAACATTGAAATTGTTTTCACTAGTTTTATAAAATCGTAAAAAGAAGAAAACACCAGCAATCGCTACTATGAAAAGAATTACAAAAATAAAAATTCCTGTTTTGTATGTTTCGCTGATTTTATCGAAAAATATGTTCATTCCGATCACAATAATTATCAAAATATAAGAGTAGTCCATAATTGTCTCAGTTACAGTGAAAGATATTGTTTGTCCAATTTTAATCCTATACATATCTTTAAGGAGAGCAGCTCTAAGAGGAATATTAAGCCTGGCAGGGGATATGTATAAGGCAAATTTCCCCATTAATTCAATTTTCACCAATTCCATGAATGGCACAGGATCTTCGACTCCGCTATCAACTAAGAGCTTCCATCTCCATACGAAAAAGAGAAACCCAACAAAGGATAATAGCAAAGCAAGTAAGAGAAATGATATATTAAATTCTGATATTTTTTGAGTTATTTCAAAGACACCAGAAATCTGCAATAGTATAATCAGAATAATCAAACCAAAAATTAATGATAGAAATTTTGCTATTCTTCTATTCGGTTTTTCAGTGGTCATTTTGAGGGGCATACCACCTTGTATTCGTTGTAAATGCGTTAAGATCTTGTTTTTAGCCCTTTTTAAGAAAACATAACTCCATTTCCAAAGTTAGACATAAAACTTTTGTGATACACTAAATGAGAAGATTTCAAATTATTTTAATCTCAATCTATTTTCAGAAAATTTTATTAAAAGATAGTCTGCCAGTCCACGTGAATGTTAAAAAAAAAGAAGATCTGTCTGCCAGTGTAAATTTAATGACTAGAAGGAAATACCAAAATGATAGACAAAATATCTTCAGAAGTCACTCAAAAAAGGAATATTCTATTGGCTATAATTTCCATTATCCTCTTACTAGGGATTTTATGGTATTCTGGGATAACTCAAACTTTTGAAATAATAGGAAAAGGGCAGATTCCATATCTTTTATTAGCATTTCCTTTAGGGATTATCATATTTTCAATCAGGGCATTACGGTGGAAATTCATACTAAGAGGAACCGAAAACGAAATTTCACTCAAAGATGCTATAATTTTATATTTCATCGGACTAACCTTCGCAAGCATTACTCCATCAAAATTGGGGGATACAATTCGAGCATATTTTTTATCTAAAGAATATGATATCCGCCTTGGAACTACATTGTATTCTGTTGTACTCGATCGCTTTCTTGATTTGCTTTCGATTCTCTCTATCGCAATCTTAGGCTTACTTATGTTTTTTAGAACTACTACAATGGAATTCATAATTATATCTGCGATTTCATTGATAAGTCTAATTTTATTGGCAATAATTATTTCTAATGAAGAGCTCGCGAAAAAGTTTGCGAAGAAATTCGTTAGACCAATAATTTCGAGGATGTCTAGTACATTATCACTTAACCAAGCTGATGAACATGCAAAGTCCTTGTTTGTAAATTTTTATGATGGCTTGAGCAACTCACTAAACCATAAGAGATATTTGGTAATAGCAGCCTTTCTCTCAATTTTATCATGGGTAATGGTAGGAGTTCAAGCATATATTATTCTACTAGCGTTTGGAATAGAAATCGGGTTCCATTTTGTGCTAATTATTGTTCCAGCTGCGACTGTAATAGCTCTAATTCCTATAACAATTTCAGGAGTTGGTCTTAGAGATATAGCATATGTTTTTCTTTTCTCAACCTTAGGGGTTTTAAGAGCAGAAGCATTGGCATTTTCGTTGATGTTAACAACATTGGATATCTGGATTCCAGCTATTATTGGTGCTTTATGCCTATGGATTGTTAAACCCATTTTCTCAAAAAAA
>JAECRX010000204.1 GCA_016292335.1 Candidatus Sifarchaeum subterraneum
GTGATGGCGACTCTCAGAGACAACAATCTGATGGAATTTGTAGTCGTAACGATCGCCGAAGGGTTAGGAGTCTCGCAAACCGACCGGGTCGTGAAAGAGTTGAATGACTACGGGATCGGTGTAAGGAATATTGTCGTGAATAATGTCATTCCAAGCGAAGAGGCGGCAAATTCCGCGTTCTTAAACTCCCGTTATCAAGTGCAACACTCTTACTTGGACCAACTCTACAAAAACTACGATGGTATGCTTACAATTGTGCCGTTACTGCCGCGAGAAGTGAAAGGTATCGAAGCGTTGAGAACAATTTATGGCTTCCTGTGAGGTGACATGCCCATACCCGCCGGAGAGAAAAAAAATATCCCCGATTTTAACCTTATTTGTTCTTTTTTTATTCTTTATCAGTGGATCTCTGCCATTTTTTCATAAAAATAATACCCTGATCTTGGCATCCAAGATGGATTTGCAAAGATCCAGAACAGAGCGAAGTTTGGTCTACTCGTTCAAAAAGCGACCGAATAGCTGTGTTATCACCTTTTTACGTCTTCGTGGACGGCCTCATCTATCGCAATCGCAAATGGCACGATTAGTCGTCGGTCGATGTCACTGTGTACGAAGATGGTATACTTGTCGTGGAAGTCGAATATGGTGCCACCAAAAAAAATATCCCTCCACTTGTCGGCCTTGTCGATTTCAGCGACGAGATTTCCCTTCATATCGTGGACCTTGAAGTTAAAGCCCAAGAAGTTGCCTTTAGCCTCAAGGATCTTGTTTCTGTGGGGGTCCTCCATCCACATCACAGGGCGAAAGAAGGTGAGAATCTTCTGTTTGACTCGGGCCAGCATCTGGTCTTGGCCGTCCTTGACATCGTAGGTGTCCCTGATGGCAACGATTTTACGGTGGATTATAGCTGAGATCGTGTGGTTGTCGGCTTCACGAAACTCAATGGTTTTGCGCAGGGAGATGATGCGGCGGTAGAGGTGGCCAATGGTGTTGCCGGTCTCATCGTAGATACTGCCAGATCCCCAGCCCCACCAGCGTTGTTTAATAAAGTAGTAGCGTCGACGCGGATCAAAAAGCGGTATAACCCCTCCGACGACCGTCGTAGGGGTGGATACATGTGTATATTCATTTTTAACAGTAGCACCGCACTGATGGCAAAAATTGGCGTTGTCTCTAAGCCATACGCCACAATATTGACAATACATAGAACTACTTCCTCCACAGGTATAATTAACTATGTTGCAGCACTAGTCGCAACCAGTAAATGGTATTTCCAGCTATAATTGTAATTACAGTTATATTTGTAATTGTTGGGGTATTAATGCTTTGTGTGGTGAACTATTGGTTGGTTTGTTGGTCATGGTTGGTGGGTCATTGTCGAGAGATTGTCCAAGTAGACAATCTAAGAGTTGAGGGTGGAAAGCTATTTTCACCAATTTGAAGTTGCAAAATTTATTTTGTTCGTGACTTGTATTAATAGATTATGATTTACTATCATATTGGAAACTTCTAAGATGTCCAAAAGCATTTTTGGATAAAGCAGATACAATATGTTTTTATCAGCTCTGGCGAGAAGACCACCCTACTTGTAGGGTGGATGAAACGCCTCTATACTCCTTTTTGCTCTTCGATGTACTTTCTAATTGTCTCTGATGAGACATGACCAGCAGTCCCAACATAATAACTTGGTGACCATATATGCCCACCCCCATACTCTTTTTTGAGTTCTGGGTATTTTTTAAACAATCTTAATCCTGTTACACCTTTCAACACTTTAAATATACTTACTGGGAATTCAGAAGGTGGTGTTGAAATGAAGAGATGTATGTGATCTGGGTGATTTGTGACTCTAATATTTCCCAATTCTTTGTTTCAGCAATGGTTGGGATTTGATCTTCTAAAAACTCTTTAATCTTTCCTACTAATATTGGTTTACGGTACTTGGACACCAAACTATATGATAGTTGATATTGTAGGTGCGTGAACTTGTCTGTTTCATAGGACTATATTGAACCATAAAGTATATGAAACCACATGGTATATGGTAAGACGATGATTCGCACTTACAAATTCAGATTATATCCGACAAAACACCAAAAGGGTATTTTTACTCAATGGCTTACTACATGCCGTATTTTGTATAATAATTCTCTTGCTGAACGAAAGAACGAATGGGAAACCAAAAAAATATCTGTTACCTATAACGATCAAGCAGCTCAACTGAAAGAAGACAAAAAGACCGATCTCTTTTTGAGAAGAGTCCACTCTCAAGTACTTCAAGATGTGCTGAGAAGAGTTGACAAAACATTCAAAAACTTTTTCAGGAGAGTCCAGAAGGGCGAAAAACCAGGCTATCCGCGATTCAAAGGAAAGAATAGGTACGGCTCCTTTACCTATCCTCAAAGCGGGTTCAGTATCGATTACGAGGGCAAAAAACTCATCCTCTCGAAAATTGGTAATATTAATATCAAACTGCACCGACAGATACCGTCTGAAGGAATTATCAAGACCTGCACGATCAAACGGGATGTAGACCAATGGTACGTGTGTTTTTCTGTCGAACTTCCCGATCTTGAAACGAAGAGAAAGACGGAAAGAGAGATAACACATGCGGTTGGTATTGATGTCGGACTGAAAAGTTTGCTGGCGTTGAGTAATGGAGAGACTGTAGAGAATCCCCGTTGGTTCAGAAACACGGAGAAGAAACTGACAAAAGAGCAGAGAAAACTCTCAAAGAAACAGAAAGGGTCGAAGAACCGAAAGAAACAGCGAATCAAGATCGCACGGCTACACAGGAAGGTACGCAATCAACGGAGTGATCTCCACCATAAACTCAGTAACTATCTGGTAAAGATCTATGATGTGATCGTGTTTGAGAATCTGAATATTACGGGCATGGTCAAAAATCATCATCTTGCCAAATCCATTAGTGACGCGGGGTGGAGGCAATTGATACGATTTACCCAATACAAAGCGGAGGAAGCTGGTACTTGGGTAGAACTTGTCGATCCGAATGGAACAACTCAGTTCTGTAGTGATTGTGGGAATGTCGTTCCGAAAAAACTTTCAACCCGAATCCACAGATGTCCTTACTGTGGATTCAAAATAGATAGAGATACCAATGCGGCAATTAATATTTTAAAAAGATCATATTCAGGGCAGGGACTGCCCGTAGAGCCTGTTGGACATGCTCCATTAGGAGATGGATGAATCAGGAAGCCACTCAACTTGTTGAGTGGTAGTTCACGTGCCAAGTCATTAATCCGAACAATTAAGAAAATTTTGACTTTTGTGGAGGATTTTTGAGATGTCTGAAGTAGAAGAATGGATGACACCTAAAAGAAGGTTCCTATCTGCACTTTTTGGAGGGCGGGTAGATCGAATACCTGTTGGAAGTGTAACCTCAGTTGCAACAGTAGAGCAAATGGAGGCTACTGGAGCATTTTTCCCCGAAGCTCATACCGATCCTAAAAAAATGGCAAAATTATCTGCTGCAGCACATACTATCCTTGGATATGACGCTTTCTTGCCATATTTCAGTGTTTGGGTTGAAGGTGATGGACTGGGCACCGAAGTAGATTGGGGCGATAAGTTCAAAATGCCTAACGGCAAAAAGCATCCTTTTAAAGACCCTGAAGATGTAGCCATCCCTGATGATTTTCTTGAAAGAACAGCTCCTGCCGCATTACTTGAATGCATTAGAATTTTGAGAGAGGAGTGGGAATATGGAGACCGCGTCGCGATAATTGGCAAGGTGATGGGACCATGGACCCTTTCATATCACACTGCGGGAATAACTAACTTTTTAAGATCTATCATTCTCAAACCTGACAGAGTGCACGACTATTTAGAGGCATTAAAAGAACTCCCAGTCATGTTTGCAAAAGCGCAGGTGGAAATAGGTGCTGACGTAATGATGTTAGCAGATCATGCTACAGGAGATTTAGTAAGTGGAAAAACCTATAGAGATTTCTTGCTTCCAGTCCACCAAGAAATAACCAAAAAAATAGGTTGTCCAGTCGTACTCCATATCTGTGGAGACACATTGGATCGACTAGACTACATTGCACAAGCGGGATTCGACTGTTTCCACATTGACAGTAAAGTTGATGCATTTGATGCAAAAAAAGTTACCGGAAAGCGAATATCTCTGATGGGCAACATTAATAACCCGAATACGTTATTTTATGGCACCCCGGAAGATGTCAAAAAAGAATCCTTATATGCTGCCAAGGCGGGATTTGAAATTCTGGCACCAGAATGCGCAATTCCAACTCGGGTTCTGGATGCAAACTTAAAGGCTATTGTAGAAATTGCAAAAACATTCCCGGTAGATGGGGGTCCGTAAAAAAAAACTTTGTAGAATATTTTTCATTAATCTTTTGTGAGGTCGTCAAATTATGGAAATTGATGAAATTTGTGAACGATTAGGCGAAACAATTGTTAACATGGACTTTGAGGGAGCCAAGGCCACCGTACGTGAAGCAATAGAGAAAAAAGTTCCAAATGAAACAATTATCGATTGTTGTGCAAAGGGAATGCAGGAAGTTGGTCGTCGCTATGAAACCCGTGAATATTTTGTTCCCGAACTAATCGTTGCTGGGGATGTAATGAAAGAAGCAATGGATGTTTTAAAACCTTATTTAGATGCTTCAGATGCTAAAAAGAAAGAAAAGATTGTCATAGGTACAATTAAAGGAGATTTACATGATATTGGCAAAAATATTTTCATAAGTCTAATGGAATCAGCAGGTTTCGAAGTATTTGATCTGGGAATTGATGTGACCGAAGATACGTTTATTGAGAAACTCAAGGAAACTGGAGCGTCAATACTTGGCATGTCCTCCCTAATCACGAGTACCATCGAAGAAATTAAGGTAGTGGTTAAAGAACTTGAGAAAGCAGGTTTAAGAGACAAAGTTAAGGTAATCGTTGGCGGATCTGCTGTATCAGAAAAATTCGCCCAAGAAGTAGGTGCTGACATGTACGCCTTAGATGCTCTTGCTGGTGTCGAAAAATGCAAACAACTTATTGAAACATAATAACCCATATTTATGATTTAGCTCAAGTATATTGATAGAAATTTTGCCAAAGTGAAGCGAAATTTCTTGAGCAATTTTTCTATGTTGGAGGCCACCAGTTTTTGACTGCAACATCGTTGGTCAAAGAAAAAGGACTATTGGATTATCCATTACCAGCAATAGTAGGCCATGAAGATCTAAAAATTGCTTTGCTAATAAACCTAGTTAATCCGAAAATTGGTGGCCTTCTCGTTACTGGAGATAAGGGAACTGGTAAGACAATTGGTGTCAAGAGTATCAGACGTCTTTTACATGAGATCGAAATTGTCGCGGATTGCAAATTCAATTGCAATCCTTATGATCCATCAGAGATGTGTAAATCCTGTCAAGACCGCCTTTTAAAAAATGAGAAATTTTCCATCAAAAAAACTAGGATACTTTTTATTGAACTTCCTTTATCTATAACAGAGGAAATGATGACTGGTTCTTCTAACTTGGAAAAATTGATCAATCAAGGAATTATTGCTTTTCAACCTGGTTTGTTGTCAAAATCTCACAGAAACATTCTATTTGTAGATAACATTAATTTGCTTGATAATCAAATTGTGGATACTTTGTTGGATTCTGCTGCCATGGGATATTTTACTATAGAAAGGGATCAGTTATCGATAACTCATTTACCCTCACGATTCATACTTATTGGAACGATGAACGATGAAGAAGGCAATCTTAGACCTCAAATTTTAGATCGATTCCCAATTCATGTAAATTTAAAAACTATGGCAGATCCAGAAGAACATATCGAAATAATTCGTCGTAGATTAGAATATGAAAAGAACCCAGCTGCTTTTGTTGAAAGATATAAGGATGAGGAAAAAAGACTAATTGATAAAATCATCCAAGCCAAGAGTCTACTGGAAAATGTTGAAACACCTGAATATTTATTCCAAGTTGTTGGAGACCTATGTTCCTTATTGAAAGTAGATGGCCTGAGACCTGATATTCAAATCATCAAGGTAAGTAAAACACTTGCAGCCCTTGATGGAAGGACAAAAGTAGAGGATGAAGATGTTCGTAGGAGCTCAAAATTTGTGCTTACTCACAGAACACGACTTGGAGGAATGCTCGAACCTCCAAGTGAACAGGAAATTATAAATCTGTTAAACAAACTGTTACTTTCAACGAGAACAAAATTTAAACCAAGAACCAAAGAAGAACAGATAGGCAAAGATGACTTGTTTTTAGGCACCTCTACCAGACCAAGCAAAGTTAAGGCTATTGTTCGGGATGCCAATTTATTCGAAGGTATTGAAACTTTTACTATTGGCGAAGTTGTTTTACCAATAAAAAAGATTATGAAAGCACTTCTTTTAATACAGATTTTTGCGGTTATAGGATTACTTACCTTTCTCTCTTCTGTTAGTGCAATCCCTAATTTAGCCCTTATTTCAATGACTTTATTAATTGTCCTTGGATATCTTGTTTTTCAGGCTGGGCTTTTCATACTCTTTCGTGGCAAGAAACATATGACTATAGGGGTTATCGTTTCAGGTGCATTAATTGGCGCCTTTGCATACATTGCATACTCGCTTTTTATCACAATGGGAATAATGGGGTTAGCTATTGAAGCAATAGCGTTGCTCTTTCTAGGAATTGCAGCCTATGTTTACAACTATTTCTTTCTGCCGAAAAAAGTATCGAGGCAGCCAGGAATTTCTATTCGGTTTGACGAAGAAGAAGTTGCGGATGTAGGCTATAGTTACTCCAATGGTATAACAGAAATTGAAAGTGGTGATAAAGTCATTGAAGAGATAGAACCTGTCAGTGAGGCAATAAAGTTTGACTTTGGACGAGATAAGGATAAGTGGTTAATTAGGCGAATGCAACAGGCAAAGCGAAAATTTTCAAAGACCAAAAGTCTTCGTGGTCGAGTAGTCGGGTATGAAATACCGAAAGAGCAGCCAATAACTGATGTTGCTTTTTCCCCTACAATCCATGCTGCTGCTCCTCATCAAACTGAAAGAAGAGACGAAAAACCTGATTCCAATTTGGCTGTGATTATTAAAACAGAAGATATCCGAATTAAATCAAGAAGATATAAGGCACCTTTAACAATTATGCTTGCATTAGATGCAAGCATCAGTATGAGACGCTATCTTGAAGGAATTCGAAAAGCAATTTTTGCAATTCATAGGGATGTTTATAGATTCCGAGATAAAATTGGCCTTGTAGTCCTTAAAGGCTCATCTTCTGAAGTAATGGCTCATCCGACAACAAATTTGCGATTAATAAGTGGTAAATTGAAAAAAATTGGATTAGGTGATCAAACACCTTTAGCTGCTGGAATGCAGAAAGCTATCAACATTTTGAAAGACGAAAGGCGACGAAATAAAGAAACAATTCCTGTTATGTTGCTCATCACAGATGGAAATGCAAATATACCTCTCCGCCATTCGTTAAGAACAAGAACTTCGTTCAAATTTGTGGAAAGAGCCAAATCTGATTGTCTAGATTTAGCTCAAGAGGCAAAAAGGCAAGAAATAAGAATTGTAGTCATTAATCCAGGGCACTCCGAAGCTGATTTGAAGAGGGGAATTGACGGATTCACATATACTCCTTCTTCTTTATGCAAAGGAATCGCAAATATTACAAACGGGAAATACTTTGGATTTGACGCTTCAAAATATAGAGGAAAAGAAATAGAACTAGATATGAAAATTGCCGAATCCATTCGTGAAGGAATTACTTCGGTTGGCCAATAAAGAGTGGAGCGAATAAATTATTGCTCTTATTAGAATCTTATAAATACTTGATAAGATCTGGTGGGATCGTTCTAATTGGCATTTTATCGTCCGCAACTATTTTCCTTGGCACTTTTTTAATAATAAAATCCTCAACGGGTTATTTCATTTTTTTCATAACTGGAGCTCCAGTATTGTCTTTTGGACTTGTTACAATGTTGTTGTTTGATCCTTATATCTTTGAATTTGTAACTACCGTAGATCGATCAATAGATAAAAGATTTGTTTTTGAGGATCAAGATTTTTGGAAGAGTTTGAATTTATCCATGGCAATTTTTCTATTACTAATTGTGTCAATGTATCTTATGATTCTGACACAATATCCAATATTTTCTTTAGCAATTTCTTGGCTTATATTCACTCCTTTTACATTTGTTACGCTCAATGCTGTAGTGACTGAAGATAAAAAAGGTCTCACAGATTTTCTCCGTCAGGGTTTTCAATTTTTTAAAGGACATATTGTTTTAGGAATTTCAACCA
>JAECRX010000205.1 GCA_016292335.1 Candidatus Sifarchaeum subterraneum
CATATAGTCCATTTTTTATCGGTTTTTGCAAAATGCTCTTCCAAATTTTTTCGTAGTCGGAAAGTGGTACGTTTCCCTCTAAATATTCTGCTATTGTTTGTCCTGCTATTTCTCCTGCTATTATGGCAGGAGGCATGCCTGCCCCAACATGCACAATGACTTGTCCTGCAGCATCTCCCACGAGCAAAACATTTTTCCAATAGGTTTTCTCTAAAGTTCCTCCTACGGGGACGTGAGCGGCAATAACGCTTTTAACAGTAGTGTCTTTTAATAGGTTTGAAGCTTGAGGATGTTCCTTTATAAAACGTTGTAAACAATCTCTCAATGTGTCCTCTGACTGCAAATAAGGCTTACGAATCCCAGTACCTACGTTGACAATCCCGTCTCCTTTAGGAATAATCCAGGCATAAGCTCCTGGACTATAATCCTGCCCTATATACATCCTGCAAATATCTTCTTCCCCCGAAAAATTCTCCATAACATATTGGCGTGCTGTAACCAAATCAAGGTCTCCGTAACTTTGAAAAATGTTCCCCTGTTTCGCGACGGTGGAATCAGCTCCATCAGCTCCCACAATTACACTACCCCTCAAAACCTTTTGTTCCCCCTCCTTCTTCTTCACAACCACTCCCTTAACTCCTTCCTCCCCAGTTTCAAGTTGAACGCATCTCGTGTTTAGTAGAAGTTCTGCTCCTGAATCCACAGCTTCTCCCAACATCCATTGAACATATTTTTTACGATCGATGACATAAGCATCAAAACTAACTCTTCGTTCATATCCAAAGGGGGAAACGAGGGAAATCTCCCTCGTAATGTTTGTTGTAAATCTTTCACTCTCTAAAATGAGAGAAAAGAAGTCTCCTTTTTCGGGAATTATCTTAAAAATTTCTTTTAAACCTGGCATGAACTCTCCACAACGAACTCTATACTCGGGTTCGGGCATTTGCTCAACAATCACGGTTTTCAAGTCGAGTTTTGCTGTAGTAAAAGCTACAGCCGCACCGGCGGGTCCGGCTCCAACGATTACAACATCATAAAAAGAATCATTCCTCGCCAAAAATCTCACCATAATTATGATAAATAAAGCAAGAATTAAGTATTTTTATTCCAGCAAATAAAAAATCCTAAAAATAAAGAGAAAAAAAGCTTAAAATAGGGTTTTTAAAATATTTCGAAGCCGACTTCTTGCAACAGTTTCGGGATTATTCCAAGGATCGGTATTAGCATTCTTAAAACTAGTAATTTTGCATCGCTTGCTGCCATGGTGTGGAATTGGTCTTCGAGATAGTCTATTTTAAGGAATGCTAGGATGAGGTCCATATTTGCTGCAAGCCATCTTGTATCTGTTTTAGGTATTTTTGGATCTAAAGAACTTACTCCTTTTTTTGCAGCTTCAAGCTCCTCATAGAACTTCATAAGTTGCTCTTCTACTTCTTCCCTCAAGTCGCTCTTTATTATCCAAGTACTTACCAAAAAACTTGCAGTTACTAGGAAAATTAGTACCATGAATGCGAGAAAATCTGCTAGCCAAAAGCCCGCGTAATAAAGATATGCAACGTCTACTAAAGCAAATAGAAGTACTAGGGAGGAAGCTTCCATGGCAAACTGTGTAAACGGTCTCCATCGTTTTTCCATGAGAACAACATCGGCAGGAGCTGAGTAGTGATAACTTCTCAAAAGTTTCCAAATAAGAAATACTGTACCGAACATTAAGCAGATCACATAGCCGAGAATAATCCGTTCAAGACCCCATACAAGCATGATTAAAAGGTCTAGAGAGGTTAAAGCGCCAAAACCTTCGTCAAGCATCGCGCTGTAATCATAGTAGATGAACCCGGCAGCAGCTAAAAATGCTCCAATGTTCGATACATGTCCAAAAACCCATCGCGTATGCTGACTTATATCCTCAGGTTTAGCTTTAAGAAGACAGATGGTGCCTTCGAAATTACGAGTATATACAACTCCGAACATTCTTAAAATAACGAAATGAACTGCAAGATAGAACGGTTGATATTGCCATTCATGATCGTGCAAATAGTCGCTACCAGGATTTGAATATTCGAATTCTACACCCTCAATAACATCGCTAGAAAGAGCGATGATATAACCGATCAACCATATACCAAAGCAAAACGAGATAACGATTAGGACAAAAGTCTTACTGTGGTCTGGTAAGATTTTTTCGATCCACCAGTTATTTTTAGCCTTTTCCAAAGACTTGTATTTTGGAAAAATTTCCATAAAAACATCCGACATTTTTTCCAAAAAACCTTCAACCCCTCAAAAAAAACGTGCTTATTTTCTTATAATGCTATGAAAAAATATAAATTTCACGTGTAAATTATCCCTTCAAGTTTTAAATCGAGTGATAAAAAGAAAAGAAAAATGATAGATTGAAGATCTTAGTAATTGGGGAGGAAATATTATTTTTAATTTGCTATATTTTTGCTGTCCATCCTCCATCAACTACTAATGCGTGTCCTGTCACGTAGTTTGAAGCTTCAGAAGCGAGATAAATTACTGTTCCAACCAAATCTTCTGATAATCCGTATCTTCCTAACGGTACTCTCGTCTTTATCATTTGAACAAGATTTTCATCTTTAAAACTTTCTTCTGTCATTGGTGTATAAAACGCGCCTGGACAAATAACATTAACTTGAATGTTGTGTTGACCCCAATCTATGGCTAAAGTTTTAGTAAGCAAAATTATCCCCGCTTTACTCGCATTGTAAGCAGCAGATTGAGGATAAGCAAATTTACCAGCAATACTTGATATATTAACAATTTTTCCAGATTTTTGCTTTATCATGTGTTTACCAACTTCTTGGGCGCATAGGAACTGTCCTTTTAGATTAACAGCTAAAACTTTGTCCCAATCTTCTTCATTCATTTCTTCTGTTGGCTCCATTCTAA